>NZ_JAHKEI010000010.1:0-66511 GCF_018790995.1 Gemella sp. zg-1178 | reverse complement strand
AGAAAAATATCAATAAAAAAATTAATATGTTAGAAAACAAAATTAAAATGTATAAAAGTTTAGTAAATCAACAAATCCAAAACTTACAAGAACTAAAACTAACATTAATTTCTGATGTAGTTACAGGAAAAATAGATATAAGAGAAATAGAAATACCAGAGAAATATAGGAAAGAACCTATTTAATAGCTATTATCTTATATTATAAAAAGCATAATTTAGACGCCCTATCTAAATTATGCTTTTTTCTATTTATTTTTTTCTATATGACTTATTAAATCACTAATTTTTTCTATATTACTTGCATCTTCATCAGAAAATTCAAAATTATATTTTTCTTCAATATCCATAACAATTTCAGCTATTTCTATAGAATCAGCGTCTAAATCGTCATTCAAATTAGAATCTAATTTAATATCTTCAGAATCAATATTTATATGTTTTAATATTATTTCTTTTACTTCTTCAAAAATTACCATACTTGATTATTCTCCTTTAAATTCTTCCACCATTTTATCATATAATCTTGTTTTATGTATATTTTTTGCTTGCTGGACTGCATAATAAACTGCTTTTTCATCAGCAGAACCATGAATTTTAATTGCAGGATTTTTCAAACCCAAAAGTACTGCTCCGCCGTATTCACTATAATCAAATTTTCTTTTAAATTCTTTTAATTCTTTTCTAATAATTAGGGCTGACATTTTACTTAAAAAACTAGATAAAAATATACTTTTTAACATACCACCCAGAGACAAGGCAACACCCTCTATTGTTTTTAATAATATATTCCCAGAAAACCCATCAGAAATAACTATATCATAATTATGCTCTAAAATATTTCTAGCTTCCAAATTACCCTTAAAGTTACTAACATTCTCTTTTAATAATTTGTAGCTATCCTTATAAAGTTTGCTCCCCTTATTTTCTTCATGCCCTATATTTATTAAAGCTGAAGAAGGATTAGGAATACTATAAATATTTTTCATATATATATTAGCCAGTCTTAAATAATTAAGTAAATCTTCTGGCTTTGCTTCTACATTTGCTCCTAAGTCGGTTAGTAAAAATTTATGCTTAGATGCAGTTGGTAACATGGTAGCTAGAGCTGGCCTAGCAACTCCTTCTATTCTTCCTAGAATAAAAAGTCCACTTGCCATATAAGCTCCCGTACTCCCAGCAGATATACTAACATCTATCTTGCCAACTTTCAAATCTTCAAGCATTTTTACCATAGATGAATCTTTCTTTTTTCTATGAACCCTTGCCGGATCATCTGATATAAAAACTTCTTCCCTACACAAAACTTTTATTATATTATTGTTTGTAATAAGACTTAAGTCTTCTTCTAAACCATAAGCAAATACTTCTACTTCATTATCACTAAATTTATTTATAAAATTAATAATATTTTGTTTATCATCTGCCCCAAGTAAATCAATACCTATTTTCATATTACGCCTTTTCTTCTCCTAAAAATTTCGCTTCTACTACAAATCTCTCTTCCCAAACTCCAGTTTTATAGTTATAGGCATCACAAGTAAACATAGTTAATATATTTGCTTCACCCGGGTGCTGATTTAAAATTTCAACCTGATTATCAAAAACATTATAAACCCTACTTACTTGATATTTTAATAACCTATCTTTTGTTACTATATTTACTTCTGTTCCCACTTGAATTTTTCTAAGATTATAAAATCTTATATCAATACCCAAAACGCTGTGTCCTGCCAAAACAACATTTTGGTCATCCAAGCTTTGCTTAGGATCAACCGTAGCAACACCATTTAATAGGTTAATCTCCGAATCACCTTGAAATATAGGCTCTTGAATTTTTAAATCATCAATAAGTAAAATTCCTAGCATTGAATCAGTTAATTGAATATTTGAAGAATTATCCGTAAAAGCCTTTTGCCACCATGGAACACTTACTTCTTCTTCATTATTTTTATAGGCTGTAATTATTTTATCATTAATACTACCCGTAAGATACTCTCTAATTTTATTTTTAAAAATTAGCAACAAAGATGTTATTAGTAAAATAGCTATTATTAAGTTAATAATTATAATTTTTATTCTTTTATTTTTCATTATATCTCCAATTTCTAATATCTAGTCTTAGATAAATTAATGTAACTTTTTATTCTATCTGTATTTTCTGAAAATTCTATAAGTTTACTAGCTAATTGCTTAGCTAAATACATTAATTCAGTATCATTGATTATATCTGCCACCTTAAAACTAGGTAATCCACTTTGCCTGATACCAAAAAAATCTCCTGGGCCCCTATTTTTTAAATCAAATTCTGATATTTTAAAACCGTCATTTTCTAAGCACATAATATCAATTCTTTCTGATTTAACATCAGATATTAATATACAGTAGGATTGATGAGAACTTCTGCCCACCCTTCCCCTAAGTTGATGCAAGGTCGCTAAACCAAATCTATTAGCGTCCATTATAAGCATAAAAGAGGCATTGGGAACATTAACCCCCACTTCAATTACCGTAGTCGATATTAAAATATCTATTTGCTTATTTAAAAATTTTTCAACTATACTATCCTTTTCAGCATTCTTCATTTTTCCATGTAATATAGCTATCCCTACCCTATCTGGAAAATAATTTTTTATTTTCTCATACATTTCATCAACATTTTTCAAGTCAATTTTTTCTGACTCTTCTATTAAGGGACAAACAACATAGCCTTGTCTACCTTTTTCTAATTCTATAAGTATATTATCAAAAACTGAATTAATTTCCCTTGTGCTAGCCTTATAGGTTTTTACTTTTTTTCTTCCCTGTGGAAGTTCACTTATTGTAGAAACCTTAATATTTGAAATCAAGCTTATTGCCAAACTTCTAGGTATGGGTGTAGCTGTCATCATCAAAGTATTAACCTTTTCTCCTTTTTCTGCAAAAAACTTTCTTTGATTAACACCAAACCTATGTTGTTCATCTGTAATTGCAAATTTTAAGTTTTTAAAGATAACATTTTTTTGAATAATAGCATGCGTTCCTACCAGTATATTAATTTGCCCTTCAGAAAGTAGTTTTAAAATTTTTTCTTTTTCCTTTTTAGGTGTGCTACTTGTTAGCAAGGCAATAGAGACATCAAGATTTTTAAAAAAATCAAAAAAAGTTTCAAAATGCTGACTAGCTAATATTTCAGTAGGTGCCATTATTGCTGCTTGATAACCCGATTTAATTACTCCATAAACTAAAGTGGCAGCGACAACAGTTTTCCCACAACCAACATCTCCCTGTAACAATCTTTCCATGGGGTGTGGTCTTGATAAATCTATAATTATTTCATCAATAACACTTTTTTGGGAATTAGTTAAATCAAAATTCAAAGTTTTTATAAATGAATTAATATTTTCTAAATCTATATTTATTTTATAATCCTCATCTACTATACTATTATTAATATTTTGTAATTGTAATTTTAATTGATATTCCAGAAGTTCATGGAAAGCAAACATTTTTTTTGCTTTATAAAAAGATAATACATCTTTGGGAAAATGTAAAGTATATAGAATTTTACTTAAGTCCCAAATACCCTTAAAATTTTTCGGTACCAAGTCTAATATATAATTATTTTTATCAATTAATTCAAAACAAGTAGCCACTAATTTTGAATATTTTTTTTGACTTATTCCTTGCTTAAGATGATATAAAACTTCAATATTTGAATTTTTTGATTTAGCCAAAAGTTCTTCATTATTAAAATTAATTTTAGATGCTGTGATTGTATTAGATGATTTACTATATCTTCCTATTATTAATATTTTTTGACCTTCAGATAGATATTTTTTTAAGTATTCTTGATTAAAAAAAACTATTTTTATAATACCAATTTCTGTTGAAATTAAAAATTGTGTTCTACTTTTTCTTTTACTATAAAATTGAGAGAGTGGTTTGCTACTAATTGTCCCGTAAACATTTACTTTTTCACCATCTTTCATATCAGCCGACAAGTCAGATAAGTGGTTAATTCTATAAGGAATATTAAAAAGTAAATCTTTAACACTACTTATCCCTAATGAATTTAACACTTCTAATGTTTTAGGACCTATATCGCTTATATTGTTAAGATTATATTCCAATATATTATTCATTACCAAATAATAAGCTCCTATATTCTTCCTCTTTTTTCCTTATAGCTAAACCCCTTCTAGCAGTTTCTTTAAATTTAGGTGATAATTCTTGCCCTATTCTAGCTACTCCTGCTGTCTGAGAACTCGATAGACTTACCATTATAGAATCAATTATATCAAATAGACTTCTAAACTTCATTACTAACTTCTCCTATTAAGAATAAAAATATTTGCAACATGAAAAATCCACGCTGCAAATATCTTGTTATAATTCTATTATTGTAGGAATTATAACTGGTTTTCTTCCTGCTTCCTTATCGAAATACAGTGATAAATTTTCTATTATTGACTGCCTAATAGAGTAAATACTAGTAGTTTTTTTTCTAATAGAAAATAAAACAGCATTTTCTACAATTTCCTTAGCATTATTTATTATTTCTTTAGAGTCATTACCTTGTGTAAATCCTCTTGAGATTAAATCAGGTGTCCCTATTAATTTTTTATTATTTAAATCAATAACTACCGAAACAATTACTGTTCCATTTTCAGATAAGTCTTTTCTAGCCTTAATTACTACACTTCCTATATCTCCTATTCCCAAACCATCAACATAAACATCTGCTGCTTCAATCTTCCCAGTTACTCTTGCAGAATCTTTCGTTAAAGCTAGTATATCTCCATTTGCCATTATAAATGTATTTTCCTCTTTAACATCACATTCAATAGAAGTTTTAGCGTGCATAACCTGCATTCTATACTCTCCATGAATAGGCATGAAATACTTAGGTTTTATTAATCTAAACATTAATTTTTGTTCTTCTTTTGCTCCATGCCCAGAAGTATGAACATTATTAATACTAGATGTTATAACATTAGCACCTAATTTTGATAATAGGTCAATATTTTTGTTAATTGACACTGCATTCCCAGGAATGGCAGAACTAGCAAATACAATCGTATCTGTTGGCATTATAGTTATTTTTTTATGTGTTCCATTTGCAATTCTTGTTAAGGCGGCCAACTCTTCTCCTTGAGTTCCCGTACAAAGTATAAGTAGTTTATTAGGATCTACTTCTTTTAGGTGTTTAGAACTTATAAACGTATCTTTTGGGGCTTTTATATAACCTAACTCCGTTCCTATTTTTATTGCTTTTTCCATAGAACGTCCAAAAACCGCTATTTTCCTATTGTGTGCAATACAAGCCTCTACAACTTGTTTTACCCTAAACACATTAGAAGCAAAAGTTGCAAAAATAATTCTATGCTTAACTTTTCTTAAAATATTTGAAATAGTAATCCCTACTTCTTTTTCACTCATAGTAAATTCATTTCTTTCAGAATTAGTCGAGTCAGAAAGTAAGCAAAGAACACCCTCTTCTCCTATTTTAGCCATTTTATATAAATTTGCTGGTTTCCCTACTGGTGTGAAATCAAATTTAAAATCTCCAGTATGAACAATTCTTCCTTGGGGTGTATTTACAATTATTCCAAAAGCATCTGGTATAGAATGAGTAGTATTGTAAAACTCTATTGATAAATGTTTAAAATTTAAAATTGTATCTTCATTTATTTCATGAAATTCTGCTCTCGAAAGTAAATTATGTTCCGCTAATTTTGATTTAATCAAACCCAGGGCAAGAGGTCCACCATATATCGGTAAACTTACACTCCTAAGTAAAAAAGGTATACCCCCAATATGGTCTTCATGACCATGAGTTATTATTAAGGCTTTTACTTTGTTAATATTTTTTTTGATGTATGTATAATCAGGTATTATATAGTCTATCCCCAACATATTATCTCCAGGAAATTTTACTCCTGCATCAATAATGATTATCTCATCACGATATTGTATGGCATAAGTATTTTTCCCTATTTCTCCCATACCACCTATAGCAGCTATCCCTACTTCGTGTTTTTCGATAAATCTATCCATTTACTTTCTCCAATTTAAAATTATCTGATTTTTTTTCAAATTCAAGATGTGCTGGACTAAGTTCTTGTACAAACTCAATATTAAAATTTCTATTTTCTAAAAATTTTAATACTTCTGGTATATTTTCAGCTTCCACATAAATTGTTTTTGTATTTTCTCTTACTGGTATTTCTTTTGCATTTTCTTGATAAAAAACTTTAAATACTTGCATAATTTATTCTCCTATCATTTCGTTTAATATATCTACTGTGTAGTCTATTTCTTCAAAATTTGTATATTTATTTATAAAAGAAAATTGTAATAAATTTTTTTCAACTAAATATTTACTATTATAATGTATAAAAATGTTATTAATAGCCAGAGAATCCCCAATATTTTTAGATGAAATATTATTAGGAATGATAACTGTTATAATTATAGGGGATTGCTCTGATTCTTTTACCTTCATTATTGATAAATTTATTTTTTCCAACTTATCTTTCATATACTTATATCTTTTTAAAATATCAAAATAAACATTATCATTTTTAAAATTATCCAAAGCCATATTAAGAGATTCCATTAATAATGATGGCTGGGTAAAGGGTATCGATAAATTTTTATTGGCATAACTTAAGTCAAGATATAAACTCTCTGAAGATAAATCCAACAATTCAGTATTATGACCTACTATTGCTAGTCCAGCAACAGAACATAAAGCCTTACCTGAAGAACAGGCAACATAATCAACATTACTATAATCATATTTTATTGCTCCTGCTGCAGAAATAGCATCAACAGCAATTACTAAATTATTTTCTCTAGCAATATCTGTTATTTCATGTAAATTATTTAATATTCCCACACTTGTTTCATGATGGACAAGATAGATATATTTATAGTTATTATTTTTAATTTCATTTAGTAAATAATCTAAGTCAAAACTTTCTCCAAAATCAACAGAATAAGTTTCAAAATATAAATCATGTCTTTTAGCCTGATTTATAAGCCTTTTCCCAAATTCTCCATTAGCAAGTATTATACCCTTGCCTAGTTTTCTCTCTGTTAATTGTGCAAATATTGATTCATTTGCCAAAGTTCCAGAACCGTGAAGTATTGTAACATTCTTTACTGACAATATTTTTTTTAATTTTTCTACTGTATTTTCAGCAAGATTCACAAATTCTTTACTTCTATGCGAATATAATTTTTTGTGCAGTTTTTCTAGCACTTCATTTGACAAATCTACTGGGCCTGGAAGATAGTTAATAGTCTTATAATTAGATAATTTTTTTAGAACTTTACTATCACTTTCTTTTAGATTTAAAAACATAGGTATATATTCTGCATCTTTAGTTCCTACATTATCATAAAATCTTTTAAAACCTATGTGGTTATATAATTTTTCTTGACGAATAGTTCCTGAAATGAATATTATGTCGTAAGAATTTTGAATAGTATAACTAAAAACTCTTTCTACAAGAGAAAAAAATACTTTTGTTTTTCTATATTCATTTTTAATAGATAATAATCTTATTTCTATTGGTTTATTAAAATCCCCCTTATAATGTTTTTCAATTCCATTAACTTTTTGATCTAAAGAAAAAGGACGCTTATCACACAAAGATATCATCCCAATGACTTCAGAACCTTTTTTTGCTATAATATATATGTTATTATCATGAAATTTATCAATTAATATTTCATCTTCATTTTTTTCATGCTGAGGTATTTCGTTTACAAAAGTTTCATAATTTAATTTAAATATTTGTTCATATTCTTCTTTTGTATTTGCAATTTTATATATCATCATATCACCAAATTATTTTATTATAAATTTTCCTAAATTCTATATTATCACAAACATATTATTTTTTCAATTAATGCACAAATTAAAAAGAGAGTTTAGAAATAAACTCTCTTTTTTTATTATAAAATTCTTTGACTTCTTATTGCTGTCTTTAAATTAGTACATTGATTTATAGATTTTGCTTCAATAAGTTTTTTAGTTTTTGAGGCAAGAAAGCCTTTATACTTAAATTTTCCAAAAACTGAAGCTATTGCATCTTTAGAACCCAGAGAGCAAACAACGCCACGATTAATATATTTGAAATTAGTTGAGCTTGTTCCCCTTAGTCTATTTAAGATATGATTAGATACATATTCACCCATTTGATTTGCTATTTGTGCTGTAGGTGGATAAGGTCTTGATTGTCCTTCTTCTATAAACGCTGCACAATCACCTACTATATAAACTTCTTCTAATCCTGGAACTGTTAGTTCTTGTGTTGTTACTAAGCGACCGTTTTTAGCTAATTCTGGGAAAGTTTCGTCCATAATTCTACTTCCCTTAACTCCAGCAGTCCATACTAGCGTAGAGGCCTTAAGTTCTTTTCTTTCTCCTTCAACTTCAATTATAAAGCTATCTGGTGTTGAACCCTTAATACCTGCTCCTAAAATAATTTCTACTCCTCTATCTTCCAAATATTTTCTAGCATAATCGCTATATTCTTTATCGAACATTGGAAGTAAAACAGGTGCTGCATCTAAACCATATATTTTTACTAATTTTTCATCAATTCCATATTTCTTACATAATACTTTTCTTCTATCTACTAGTTCTGCTAAAAATTCTATACCAGCAAGCCCAGTACCTCCAACAATTATAGAAATATCTTTTTCATCTTTTTCTGTTGACTCTGCATATTTTTTGAAATTCTCTTCTATTTTTTTAGAAATTTTTTCAGCAGCTTTAATATCTGTAATAGGCATAGAATTATCTAACATACCTTCTATGCCAAATGTGTTTGATTCAAATCCTAATCCCACAACTAAAATATCATAAGCTAACTCTTTAGTTTTTGTATGAACTAACTTTTTATCAGTATCAATTTTAACTACTTCATCTTGTAAAAAGTTTACACCAGTTTCTAAGATATCTTTTATCTCTATACATATTTCACTACTTGAAATGTTACCAGCAGAAACTTCATGTAAATTAACACTATCATAATGATATGAATTTTTATTTACTAAAGTAACTTTAGCCTCCCCACTTTTAATAACTTTTTTTAAACCTTTAAGAGTAGTTAGTCCTCCGTATCCTGCTCCTAAAATAACAATATTTTTCATTTTATTTTCTCCTTATATTAATTTTTTATATTTTATATTTTATATTTTATTTGTTTGTCTAATTTCCGAAACAACATCCACGACCACAGCAACCACCGTCATCACTCCCATCATATTGAATAAGATTAGGATTGTCTATAATTATATTTTCTCCCTCATCGTCGATAATATAATCAATAACTGCCCCGCTTAATAATTCTTCATCATCTTCATTGATTAAAACTTTTAAGTCCTTATAATTATAAATTTTATCTCCTGACAGTTCAGTATCTACTGTATCAATATTATAATGCATTTGTGTACCATCAATTGCAACAGATAATTTTAGGTACAGATTTTCATCACCTGCATCTAAAAGCATTGTTTTAAATTTTTCTATGGCAACTTCTGTTATATGAACTAGATTTATTTTTTCTGAAACCATTAAATTTTTCCCTCTTTTTACTTTATGCTATTATTATAACGCTTTTTATAGTAAAATGATAGTATAACGCTTAAAAAAAATTATAATTTTATAAAATTTTTGGAAAAGAGAATACTATGCTTAATAATGATTTAGAAATAATAAATAAAATAAAATTAGAAATTGAAAAATTAAAACCAAAATTAGAAAAAGATAATGGAAGCATCGAATTTTTAAATTTTAAAAATGGCACTGTTAAAGTTAGAATGCTAGGAGAATGTGCAAGTTGCCCAATAGCACATCTGACTATGGAACATGCTATCGAGGCAAGCTTGGTTAGAAAAATACCAGAGGTAAAAAAAGTTATTAATATTAATTTTCAAATCATAAAATAAAAAGTTGTAACTAATATTAGTTACAACTTTTTATTTTTAACGGTTTCTTTTATCCTTTCATAGGCTCCTAATTCTATTTTATCAAGAGAATTTTTTATAATGTCTAATGTTTTGTTATATCTATATTCTTTATAATATTGTTCTGCTATTGTTAATTGTTTATGTAATTCAATATTATCTTTTCTATATCTATTTGTATATCTTATTAGTTTTTCTACTAATTCTATATCTGTAAGAATATTATCAACTTCAGATTTGTAAACATTCAATGATTCTTCAACTTCTTCAACTGCTTCTTTTACCAAATCTATGTTCATTGGTTCTTTTTTAAGTTCTTCAAGTGCATACTTATAACTATCCCTTACTTCTTTATATAAAACAACAAATCTATCACTAAAACCTGGAACTCTAGAATTAGATAATTTACGTTTAACAACTTCTTTTTCTTGATTTATATAATTTAATTTTTTTCTAGCTGATAATTCTTCTTCTCTAAGACTTGTAAGATACCTAGAATAAGCTGTTTGTTCATCTTCTATTTTTTCTATTTCTTCTAATAGTGCATGAATTTTATTTTTTAAATCTTTATAATTTAATTTAGGCTGATTGCCGATATAAACATCTATCTCATATTTATCATCTATTATATTACTTATCGATTCAAAATTTCTAGCAATCATTTCTTCATCTTGTGAATAGATTTGATACCTATTTTTTATTTCTTGTATATTATTATATAGAGCCTCATTTAACTTATCCTGTACTTTTATTTTATTAGTAACATCAGAATAGTTTTCTTCTACATACTTTTTATATTCAAGTTCTTTTTTTAGATTATTAGAAACTTCTTCTATAATATCATATATACCATCTAGTATAGATTCTACCAAATCAATATTTCCAGATTTAATTTTTTCTCGAGCATCATTTAATTGCCAAACACAACTTTCAATCTTATTAGGAATTTCTAAATGAGATAACTTAAATCCTTTTTTTTCCATTTGCTCTACATTTAATCTAAGCGTTTGTATTTGTGTAGGCGTTGTTTTCTCGATTTCTTTCAACACTTCTGGTAGAATAGTCATTTTTTCTTTTAAATTCAAGAGTTCATCATTAATAATATCAAGTTGTTCTTTTGCTTCTATGTATTTTCCACTTGCTGTTAAATTTTTAAATTCATCTAACTTAGGAGCTAAATTTTTAATCTCTTGTTCAAAATTATCAGCAGCACCTCCGTATTGGTGTCTTTTTGCCAACAATTCCCTATTCATTTCTTTATATTCTTGAACTATCTCTTCATATTTTTCTTTGTTTTTAGGCTCTATTTCAGATAATTCTTTTATTTCTTTTCTTATAGTAGAGATTTTTTCTTTGATTTTAGATACCGATTCTCCACAGTTGAAAATTATTTCATCTGCTTTTTTAAAATTGAATTTATCTATATAACTATCTGCAAGATATAAATCTTTATCTAATTCATCTATATCAATACTTTGTATTTCATACCAAGAACTCTCCCAACCGTCATATAAAACTTGTGCTTTACCTGCCATATTAAGATTCTTTACTTCTCTTAACTCATCAGATAAAGTTTCTCTTTCTAAATTATCTTTAGTTTCAAACAAAGGTAACAAATCCTGCTTTTTTCTATTTTTTATTATAAATAAATAAGCAATTCCTACTATAATCACTATGAAAATAATAGAATAAACATATACCATATTAAAACCTCCACTATTATTTTTTATAAATACATTATTAATGAAATTATAACACTTTTCTTAAATAAAAACAAAGTTTTTTAGTTATTTTTTTATATTTTTCATTTTAAACTAATGTATCTATAAATTTATTAATATTTTCATTATCATATTTTACTTTTTTTAAGAATAGTCCACTAGCTTCAGCTCTTTTCCCAGCTAAACTTCTATCTTTTGCTTTTAATATATCAACAATATATTCTTTAGGATATTTATTATTAGCTACATTAATTATAGTTCCTATTATTATCCTAACCATATTATATAAAAAACCATCTCCACTTATTTCAAAAATAACAATATCCCCTTCTTTTTTTATAGTAAAATTAGTTATTGTTCTTATTTTATTTTCTATACTGCTATTTTTAGAACAAAAGGAAGTGAAGTCGTGAGTTCCCAAAAATAAATTTAAGCACTCTTCAGCTTTGTTATAATCAAAATTATATGGGAAATGTCCAACATAGTTAGCTAAAAAAGGGTCAACATTTTTAGAAATACATAGTCTGTATTCGTATGTTTTTGCAAGACTATTAAATCTAACATGAAAATTATCATCAACAATTTTAGCTCCTAATATTCTAACGTCTTTTGGTAAGTAAGCATTAACAGAATCAACCCACCCTGATTCATTTATATTTAAATAAGTGTCAAAATGTATAGGTTGAATATAGGCGTGAACACCACTATCTGTTCGACCGCTCATGTGAATTTTAACATCATTTCCTTTGTGAATTTTCTTTAAACTTTTTTCTATTACTTCCTGAACTGTTATATGATTTGGTTGAATTTGAAATCCAAAATAATTACTTCCGTCATATCTACAAAAAAGTAGAACTCTCATAAAAACCTCTTTATATTTATTTTATCACTTTAAAATAATAACATAAAAATAGCTAGAGTCAATAAATTGACTCTAGCCTTATATTAATATCCCATATCCATATCATATAAATTACGATACTTATCACTATTTTTATAGAGATAATCATGACTACCATCAAGTTCTATCTTTCCATCTTTTAAGAAAATTATTCTATCCATTTCTTCTATTGAATTTAGATGATGAGTAATCCATAAAATTGTTTTTTCTTTTGAATTTTCAAAAATAGTTTTTAATAATTCAGTTTCTGTTTTAGGATCCAGTCCAACGGTTGGCTCATCTAAAAATAAAACTTCATTTTCCTGTATCAAAGTTCTAGCGAATGCTATTCTTTGTCTTTCTCCACCAGAAAATCTTGAACCAGTTTCATAAACACTTGTATTTATTTTTTCTGGCAAACTATAAATTAAATCTTTTATTTTTGATTTATCAAGACTTTCATCAATTTGTTTATTCAAAATTTCAGTATCAATATCAGAATTAAGAACTGCAAGTTCGATATTTTCTTTAATTGTCATATCAAACAAGTAAGGTTTTTGACTAAGCATGGATATTTTATTACCAAGTAATTCTTCATTTGGTTTATTGCCAAAAACTTTTATTTGACCTTCATAATTATTGTAAGTTCCTGTTAATAATTTTATTAATGTAGATTTTCCTACACCACTACGCCCTAATATAGCTACTTTTTCTCCTTTTTTTATATTAAGAGAAATATTATCCAAAACTTTTGAACTCTTATCGTAAGAAAAGCTTAAATTATCTATTTCTATAATATTTTCATAATCTACATCTTCAAAATTAATTTTATCACTATTTTCTTTTTCATTTTTATAAAAATCTTTTACCCTGTCGATAGATATTTGATATGCTGGAATTTGAGAAACGGCATCTCCTACCATTGTAACTACGGCTAAAACTGATAAACTAACCATACAAAAAGAAGCAATATAAATATTACTAATAACATCATTAATCATCATATTACGGCATGAATAAATCATAAATACTGCAATTAAAGCAGCAAAAAATTGAATAAATATTTCTCTAAAGTGAATAAATATTTTTATTTTATGTTCTTTCTTTAAGAGTAATTTTTCCTTGCTAGAATAATCTGAAATTAATTTATCAACTTTTCCCGCAGATACTAAATCCGTTATACCAAAAATAGCATTTGTAAAATCTCTATATAGGTTATGTTTAGATTTTTTCATTACATGTAGATTTTTTTTAGTAAATATTAGTGATAAAAATGGTATAACAAAAATTATAAAAATTCCGAAAATAAGAGCTAGTATAGCATAATTAGCATCATATCCAAACATCATAGTAATAAATATAGTATATAATAGCAAAGAAATTATGCTAGGAAATATACTTTTTAAATAAATATTTTGCAAATGGTCAATATCTTCAGCAATTAATCCCAGTAAATCTCCTGATTTATATTCTTTTTTTAATTTTAATGACATGGGTTCTAAAATAGAATAAACCCTGCTTCTCATTTTTTCTATAATTTTTAGTACTAAATTATGACTAAATAATCTTTGAACATAAGAAAATACTGATTGGGATAATGAAAAAGTTCTGGTTAGAACGGTAGGAACTTGTAACAATAAAATATTTCCTATCCTTAAAGATGATTTACTTATCAAGTAACCAGATACAAACATAAGGGCTACGCTTGAAACAGCAGAAATCAAACCAAGAAAAATTATTAAACTCATCTGCTTATTATTTTTTGAAATTTCACTTCTTACTATAGAATTATTTACTTTCATAAAAACCTCCTGTTAGAGATAGTTTTAATTCTTTATAATAACTAGAATTTTTATAATCATTAAGATTTATAATTCTTTTGATATTTCCTTTGTCAATATGTAAAGCATAGTCCATATTATTTAGCCAGTGCAATCTATGAGTAGCAATAATAACTGTTCTTCCTTTAAATAATTCTAATAACTTTTCTTTTATTTCAAATTCAGTTTCAATATCTAAATGGCTAGTAGGTTCGTCTAATATTACCACTTCTCTATTACTTATTAATGCTCTTGCAGTAGCTATACGTTGTGATTGACCACCACTTAGCTCAAGACCACCCTCTCCTATATAAGTTTCCAATCCGTCTTCTAAATTTTCTATAAATTCTTGAAGGCCAACTATATTACAAATTTCTAACAATTTATTCTCACTAATTTTTTCTTTAGTATAGAATAATATATTATTTTTTATAGTGTCTGGAAAAATATAAGGGAACTGAGGGATATAAGAAATTTTATTTAACCAATTAGAATTTTTCAAATCAATATCTTTATCATTTAATAAGATATTTCCACCATTAAAACTAGATAAGCCCGATAATATTGAAATTAAAGATGACTTCCCAGAACCACTATGCCCTATTAAACATAATTTATCCCCAGACTTAACAGTAAAATTCAAATTACTTAAAATTTTATTTTCTTCTTTTATTAAATCCACATTTTTAAATTCTATTTTATTAAATTTATCTATTTTTACATATTCTTTTTCTGATTGTTTTTTGCTATTTATAATTCTACATATTTCTTCATAGGCAATCTGACCATTTAAACTAGCATGATAATCAGTTGCTGCTTGCTTCATAGGCAAGAAAAATTCTGGTGCTATTAGTAAAACCGTTAAAGATGGCAATAGATAAGTTTCTCCGTCCAATAATAATATTCCTAATCTCACAGCTAAAAATGCTATTGCTAAAGTAGTTAAAATATCTAATGCAAAACTATTTAAAAAAGCATATTTTAAAGTATTCATAGTGCTTCTACGATATTCTCTATTTTTATTTTCCATGATTGGTAAATATTTTTTAGAAATACCTAAAAATTTTAAAGATTCTATACCTCTTATAGTATCAATAAAATTGTTAGAAAGCATACGATATTTTTTATATTGGCGGTCTGCCATTTCTTTTGCAGTAACACCTAATAAAATCATAAAAATAACAATAACTGGAATAAAAGAAAATATCATAATAGCAGAAACCTTATCTGTATAAAAAATAAAAAATGATGTGAAAACTGGAATAATTACACTACGCATTTTTTTTGAAACATTAAGTTCAAAGAAATTTTTCACTTGACCTATACCTTCTATCAATAAAGTTACTAACTTACCTGTCCCTTGTTTACTAGAAAAATCAGTACCATTAACAAGATAAACATCTATTAATTCCCTACGCAATTTTTTTTCTAATTTTACCGATTCTAATTCTGTTACATACTGTTGCAAATGTAAAAATATAGTTTTAAATAAATATCCTAAAAAGAAAAATATTGAATTTTTAAAAATATTATAATCTCCATAAAATAGACTAACAATTACTTTAGCTAAAAAAGCAGTTTGCATAATTATACAAACTGCTTCTAAAATAGATAGTAATATTAATAAAATGTTCAAGTTTTTCTTTACAGGAAGTTTTATTTTTTTCTTCCTTGCTTCTTTCATTAATTAATACTCCAATTCATCTTCTTTTCTAAGTCGTTTTCTGAAAATAATGTACGACCACACTTGATAACCTAGGACAAAAGGTAACATAAAACATGCCACATAAGTCATAAGTTTTAAAGTGTAAATTCCACTTGCAGCGTCATATATAAATAATGATTTTGTAACATCTTCACTATTTATAATAGCTCTTGGGAACATTCCTGCGAAAACACTTAAAGTTAAAAAACCTAAAGTGCCTGAAGTAGATAAAAATGCTAGTAAGTCTTTATTACTTCTGTTAAGGAAAAATGATGCTACATAAAATACTACTGCAATTACTGCTAAAACAGCACCAACATAATAGTTATTAGTAAATATGTCTGTCTTAATAAATGCCCAGCCAGCGAATACCAAAGTAACCACAGCAGATATAGGGAATAGTAAAGTTGAGATTTTTTGTGCTGATTTTCTCAAACCTCCCTCTGTTTTTAAAACAAGGAATTGAGAACCATGAACTAACATAAGTAAAAACATCATTAAACCACCCAATATTGTAAATGGTGATAACAATCCTAAAAAGCCGTCTAATAAGGCTTTATTTTCACTTAATCTAGCTCCAGTCATGAAATTAGCAACTGCTACCCCCCAAAGAATCGGTGGCAATGCACTACCAATAAGCATAGAAAAATCACAAAATCTAATCCATAATCTATTATCGCCTAATTTTCCTCTAAATTCAAATGATACGCCTCGCAAGATAAGTGCAACAAGCATTAAAACAAAAGCTATGTAATAACCACTAAATAATTTTCCATACCATATGGGGAAAGCAGCAAACATAGCACCTCCACCTGTCAACAACCAAACCTCGTTAGCATCCCAAAAAGGTCCTATTGTATTAAAGTATAATCTTTTTTCTAAATCATTACGACCTAATGCTTGAGATAGTACACCTACTCCGAAGTCATAACCTTCTAAAATAAAAAATCCTGTAAATAAAATAGTTATTAAAAGAAACCAAATATTAGGTAATACAACCGCTAAATCCATTTTAGATTACCTCCTTTATTGTTGCTTCTTTTTTCTTCATCATATATCTAAATAATACAAATTGTGCAATACCTAAAACAGTATATAATCCACAAAATACTACTAATGAAAATAGTACCGATTCTGCTGCAATAGGAGAAACTCCTTTACTTGTTGGCAGAATACCAAAAATTATAAAAGGCTGACGTCCCATCTCGGCATAAATCCAACCAGCCGCAGTTGCTACTTCAGCTATTAAAATCATCCAAGGAACACTTTTTAAAAACCACTTTCTTTTAAGTTCTGTTTTTCTTAAAGAAGCTATAGTTCCGAATAAAGATACAGCTAAAAGAATCGAAACAGAACCTGACATTACTCTAAATGAATAAAATATTGTCGTTACATCTGGTATATAATTCAAATGTTCTCCAACAACTGGATAATATTTTTGATCCAATTCTTTTTGAAGTTCTTTCATACCTTTTAAAGAACCTTCGAATTTATCAAATGATAAGAAACTAAGTAAACCTGGAATTTCAATTAAAGGTTTTGATTCTTGTTGTTTTTCATTAATTAAAGCTAATACTGTAAAAGGTGCTGGATCAGCAGAATTTTCATAAAGTGCTTCCGCTGCGGCAACTTTCATAGGATATTCACGAACAAGATATTGCATTTGTGAATGTCCTGTAACTCCTAAACCTAAAGAACCTATTAAGGCAGCAATTATAGAAACTTTGAATGCTTTTCTAAATAGTGTAACTTCATGTCCTTTAGCCATTTTCCATGCTGCTATACCTGATATTACAAAAGCCCCTACTGTTAATGATGTAAACATTACATGTGGAAATTGATTCCACAAATATCTATTAGTAATTATTGAAAGAAAATCCACCATCTCTGCTTTTTTACCAATAATATCATTTTCAACTATTTTAAATCCTACTGGTCTTTGCATAAATGAGTTCGCAGATAAAATCCAAAATGCTGATAAGATAGTACCGATTGACACTAACCATATACACATAGCGTGTAATTTTTTATTGATTTTTTCCCATGAAAAAATCCAAATACCTATAAAAGTTGATTCCAAATAGAAGGCCAATAAAGCTTCTATAGCTAATGATGGTCCGAAAACATCACCTACAAATGAAGAATACTCAGACCAGTTCATTCCAAATTGAAATTCTTGTAGTATACCCGTTACAACACCTACGGCAAAGTTTATCAAGAATAAATGTCCAAAAAACTTAGTTATTCTTTTATAGTGTTCATCACCACTTTTAACATACATGGTTTCAAAGATTGCTATTAAGAAAACCATCCCTATAGTTATAGGTACAAAGAAAAAGTGAAATACGGTTGTTGCCGCAAACTGTAATCTCGAAAGAAATAATAAGTCCACTTTTATACCTCCTTAAAATATTAATTATAATAATAAGTAAATTTTATTATACTTTAATTTTATTATATTATCTTTGTATTAAAAAGAATTTTATATATATTTCAAAGATGATTTTTCAAAAAAAACAATAAAAGTTCACAATTTAGACAATTATATTAATTTTAATTGTGGCTTACACCCAAAAATAAACTTAAAAATAAAATAAAGAGTACAATTAATGAAATTTTTACATATACAGAATTTTTTTCAATATAAAATTGAAACATCATACCTAAGACTCTTATTATCGGAGTTAATATCAGTATAAAAAGTCCTATTAATAAGAAAAATTCTGCTTTAAAATTTATTAAATTATCAATTAATGAATAGTAATTAAATTTTTCATAGTGAAAAAAATCTTTATTTTCTTTTATAGACAATAGTATTCCAATAACAATAAAAAAAGAACTAGCTAAAACTCCAGAAAGCAAAATATTTGAAATTTTTTTATTAACATAATTCATTTATAGTAGCCCTAAACCTTTCAAAAACATATTAATAATAGTAAATAATAGTATCGGTAAAAAAATTAATCTTATATATTTGGCATTGATTTTTTGCATAACTTTAGCTCCGAACCTAGACCCTATTAAAGTACCTATTGCGACAGGAGCAGCTATAAATGGATTTATAGTTCCATTGAAAAAATATATAAGGGCGCTAGCACAAGCTGTTACTCCCATCATAAAATTACTTGTTGCTGTACTGACTTTTAAAGGTAATTTCATATAATCATCTAATGCTATTACTTTGAAAGCTCCACTTCCTATACCTAGTAACCCACTAGCCATACCTGCTCCAAACATCACTAAAGAACCTTTTTCAACATTTGTAACATTATAAGAAACTTCTTTTTTTTCTGCCTTGTCATAATATGAGGATGAAAATTCAAATTTTTTTGAGTATTTATCGTTTTCTACAAATTCATTTTTCACCTTGAATTTTTTTATTATTCCTGATTTTTTTAACATTCCATAAAATGAATTTAATAAAATTATAGAAAAGAAAATATATAATAATTTTGAAGAAAAGATACCAGAAAGTAATGCCCCTATTATTCCTCCAACAGTTGTAAAAATTTCTAAAAACAATCCTATTTTTATATTAGAAATTCCGTCTTTAACAAAGGCTATTGCAGAACCACTGCTTGTTGCAATTACGGCAATAATGCTAGCTCCTATTGCATATTTTATATCTACTCCAAAAAATATTGTGAGTACAGGAGTTACTATTAATCCTCCCCCAAGTCCCACTAAAGAACCTATAAATCCTGCTAGTATAGACCATAATATTAAGTAAAAAATACTCATAACTTTATCATCTCCCTAAATTAATCCTTTGAATATATTATTAAACATTTTTTATTTGTATTTAAAATTATATTACTGTCTTCAAAAAATTCATTACTTGTAGCGTTTGCCCTATCTAATGTCAGTTTAAAATTTTCAACGCTATATTTTGCATTATGTATACTTATTACAGTATTTTCAAAAATAGGTACAAAAGATATATACTTGTATTCTTTATTGTTTGTTAATTTATTAACACCTAATTTTGAAACAAAAATAATATTATTATTATCATAAAGTGTAATTTCTAAGTGTTCATATTTTGAATTGTTAAGCAATAAGATATTACCAAAAAAATGGTCTAATCTCCTTCCTGTTGCCCCAAAAATATTTATTTTTTTTACTTTAGAAAAATTTTTTATTATAATATTCAAGGAAAACTCTGCGTCTGTTAAATCTTGATTTTCTTTTTTTATAATTCTAGTATTTTTTAATATTTTTTTATAGGTAGCATAATCAAAAGAATCTAAATCTCCACAGATTAAAATTGGTTGTATATTATTATCTATTAAAAATTCAGCACCTGAATCTACCCCTATCCAAACATCTTTTTCTGGTAAAAAAGTAGGTTTTAATCCACCTAGCATGACATTTATTTCTAATATTTCATTCATATTCATAATATTATTTTAATAATTGGCTCAGTGTTTTTTCTTTATTGCTAGAATTAAACAAAAATGAACCACATACTATTAAATCTGCCCCCCTATCTCGACACAATTTAGAGGTTACTATATTTATTCCCCCATCGACTTGTATTAAAAAATTATATTTCTTGTCTTTTCTTATCTTATCCAATTCTTCGATTTTTTCTAGCATTCCTTCAATAAATTTTTGTCCACCAAAACCTGGATTAACGGTCATTAATAAGACATAATCAACCTTGTGAAGAATATGTTTAATAGTTGATATAGGCGTTTGAGGGTTTAATACTATTCCTGCTCTTTTCCCTTTATTTTTTATAACATCAATTAGTCTATCTGCATGATTTGTTGCTTCTATATGAAAAGAAACCATATCAGAACCTATATTACAAAATTCTTCTACATATATATCAGGATTAGCAACCATTAAATGTACATCTAAAGTTTTATTTGTAGTTTTTCTTATTGATTCTATAACTGGAAAACCAAATGAAATATTAGGAACAAAATGTCCATCCATAACATCTAAATGAAACATATCTATTCCAATATCTTCCATTTCCCTAATATCTTTTTGTAAATTTGAAAAATCAGCCGCTAGTAGTGATGGTAATATTTTTTTCATTATTATCTCCTTTTTGTTTCTTTAATTTCTTCAAAAAACATCTTATAATTATTGTATCTTTCTTTAGAATAATCATCTTCTAAATTATTTTTTACATTGCAATTAGGTTCGTCAATATGGTTACAAGTTTTAAATTTACATTCTATATTATAAAAATCTGAAAATAAATATTTTAATTCTTCTTTTTCAATAAAGTTTATATCTAAAGAAGAAAAACCTGGGGTGTCTGCAATATAAAAATTATCTATTTTATGAAATTCTATATGTCTAGTAGTGTGTTTTCCCCTACCTAGATGTTTAGATATTTCTGAAGTTTTAAGTTCAAGTTTATTATTGGATAATTTATTAATAAAAGTTGATTTGCCAGAACCAGATTGCCCTGAAATAGATACAAATTTATCTTTTATTTTATTTTTTAAATCTCTTATATCCTCATCTTTATTAGAAAAAATGATATAACCTATTTTTTTATAATAATTTATTATGTTAGTAAAATTCTTAAATTCAATTTCATTTAACTTATCTAATTTTGTGAAAATTATAATTGTTTTAATATTGCTATATTCATTTAAAATAATCATCTTATCAAGTAATTTACTTGAAAAATCAGGTTCTTTAACTGATACGGTTATAATTCCATAATCTATATTAGATACTTTAGGTCTAAGCAGCTCATTTTTTCTATCTTTTATATCTATAATATATCCAAGAGAATCTTCTTCTATTTTTATTGTTACATAATCTCCTACCAAGGGTTCTATATCCTTATTTCTAAAATTTCCTCTTGCTCTACAAGTAATTATTTCATCATCAGACAAAACATAATAAAATCCACTCATAGCTTTGATTATTTTTCCCTCTTTAGATATCATTTGCCACACTACCTGCAATTTCTTTTTTTTATTTTTTCTGAAATCTTAATCATCTCTATTGCATGTTCTTTAGATAATTTCGTTGTATTGTTACCTGAAATCATTCTAGATATTTCATTAACCTTTTCTTCCTCATCTAAATATTTAACCTTAGAAATCGTACGATTATCAATTATAGATTTCTCTATATATAAGTTATAATCAGATAAAGCCGTAGTTTGAGGTAAGTGTGATATAGATAAAATTTGATTTTTTTGAGATAATTGATAAATTTTTTCTGCCATTCTTTGCGAAACCTTACCGCTAACGCCGGTATCAATTTCATCAAATATTATTGATAGTCCTTTAATATTATCAGAAAAAATAATTTTTAATGCCAGCATAATTCTTGAAAGTTCTCCTCCAGAAGCAACTTTAGATAGTGATTTCAAAGGTTCTCCTAAGTTAGCGCTGATTAAAATTTTCAAATCATCTATCCCGTCTGCAGAAAAATCTTTATATTTAAAATCTATTTTAATAGTACTTTTTTCCATACATAAAAATTTAAGTTCTGATTGGATTTTCTTTTCTAATATTTCAGCAATTTTTTTTCTATTATCTGATAGTAACTTGGCACTATCTAAAAGATTTTTCTCTAAAGTATGTAATTTTAATTTTAATTCATCTAAATTAGAACTATAATTTTCTAAGTAAAATAATTCGTTTTTTAATTCATCTTTATATATCAAAAGTTCATCTGCATTTTTCATATATTTCTTTTCAAGTGATTTTATGGTTAAAAGACGATTTCCCATTTCATTTAGTCTTGCCTCGTCATAATCTAAATTATCATTAAATCTTGATAAATCATACTTAAGGTCTTCTAAAATGTAGTAAAAATCATTTATTTCTTGATATTTAGAAGAAAAATCTCCATTATGCCTTGACAACTTCTCTAATAGAGTTTTGATATTATATGTTTTTTCAAGAACACCGCCATCAGTATTCAAATTTTGATTTATTCCTAAAATTAATGAATTTATTTTTTCATAATTAGATAAGTAATCTATCTCTGATTTAAGATTTTCTACTTCATTTTTCTGCAAATTTATTGCTTCTATTTCATTAATTTGGTATTTAGTAAAATCTATTTTTTTTGATATTTCACTACTATCTTCTTCCAATTCTTCTATTTTTTTGTACAGTTTCCTATATTCAAAATAATTATTTTTATAATTTTCTATAAAGGGACTTAAAATTTTTTCACCGTAAGAATCTATTAAAAATAAATGTTTTTTTTCTAATAACAAAGTTTGATTGTCGTGCTGTTCATGAATATCTATTAAAAAAGAAGATATTTTTTTCAAAGTAGATAAATTAACTACCGTATTGTTTATACGACAAATACTTTTCCCATTAGAAAATATATCTCTTTTTATTATAATCAAATCATCAAGTTCAATATCCAAAGAAGAAAAAATATCATTTAATTCCTCATTCCCAGGAAAATCAAAAACTCCTTCAATAGTAGACTTTTCTTCACCATGTCTTATATAACTAATTGAGGTTCTTTGACCTGATAATTGCGATATGGCAGATAAAATCATAGATTTTCCTGCGCCAGTTTCACCAGTTAATACTGTAAAACCATTATTAAAATCAATACTAGCCTGTTCAATAATTCCAAATTGTTTTATATTTAATTGTAATAACATTAATTAATGCTCCTTACTTAAATTGTCTATTTGCTTCTTCTACTATTTTTTTTATATTTATATCCTTATTAATTACATTATCAGGTGTATATTTTAAAATCATTAAATATTCAATATTTCCATCTCCACCTGTAATCGGTGAATAAGTTAATTCCTTAACACTAAATCCTAGATTATTAGATAAATAAAATATATTTTCAACTACTTCTTGATGAACAAATTTATCTCTAACTATTCCACCTTTTCCTACCTTGTCTTTACCGGCTTCAAACTGAGGTTTTATAAGAGTACAAACTTCTCCAGAAATTTCAATTATTTCTGCAAGAGTAGGTAATATTAAATTTAACGATATAAAAGATACATCAATAGAAACTCGCTCAATCGATTTTGAAAAATTATCTTTGGTGCAATATCTAAAATTAGTTTTTTCCATTACATAAACTCTACTATCAGACCTTAATTTCCATGATAACTGATTTGTACCCACATCTAGTGCATACACATAAGATGCTCCGTTTTGCAATGCACAATCTGTAAAACCACCAGTAGAAGCACCAATATCCAACATAATTTTATCAGCAACATTAAAATTAAAATATTTTATTGCTTTTTCTAATTTTAAACCTCCCCTACTAACATAAGGTAAAGTTTTTCCTTTTATTCTCAAATTAACATTAACATCTATTTTTTCACCAGGTTTGTCGACACGATTAGAATCATAAAAAATTATACCTGCCATTATTGCTCTTTTTGCTTTTTCTCTAGAATCAAATAATCCTTGACTTACACAAAGAACATCAGCTCTTTCTTTTAACATACACGCTCCAATAAGTTTATTTGTTTTAATTTTATCATATATACTTATTTTTATCTATAATATGGAATATTAATTACTTTTAATTTTTTTATTTTTATGTGATAATTATTAAAAATATTTTTAGGAGTGTATATGAAATTATGAAAAAAAATATTATAATCGCTCAAGCTAAATCTTTAATAAATGAAGAAAATAATTTATATGCAAATCTAGCAAATTTATCAGCATTATTTAAAGAATATTTACCAGATACTAATTGGGTAGGATTTTATTTAGTTGACTTTGAAAACAAAAATTTGGTTTTAGGTCCATTTCAAGGTAAAGTTGCATGTGTTAGAATACCATTTAATAAGGGAGTTTGTGGAAAATGTTACACAGATAAAAAAACTATTTATGTAGAAAATGTACACAAATTTCCTGGTCATATTGCCTGTGACTCTGCTTCAAACAGTGAACTTGTAATACCGATATTGGATAAAGATAAAGTCGTAGCATTATTAGATATAGATTCTGTAAAATTTAATAGATTTTCAGAGGAAGAAATTAATTCATGGACTAATATAGTAGAAGAAATATTCAAAGATTTTAAAATAAAAAAGTAATTATTGATAAACGTGAAATAATTTTTCCTTAATTAATCCTTTTTTAACTATTTCTTTTCTTATAGTATATTTTTACTTTTTCCCCATAATAAAAACATGTTCTTTTTCTACCAACACATTTATTATTTTTGTGTCTAGTTTTTGAGGACATGTTCTAATTTTTCTACCAATACTTTTTATTAATATTTATATTTATGTAATCTTACAAAAAATAAAAGGGGAATACAATCTTAAAATTATATTTCCCTTTTTATATATACTTACTTAATTAAGTAAGTATATAATATTATCCTTTAAAATTCTTAGTTAAATTTAATACTTCAGCTGCAATTTTTTCTACAACAACTTCTTTATGTTCTAAAAGTTCACAAATCCAATCTGCTATTTGAATAAATTCTTTTTCTTTATATCCCTTTGTAGTCATAGCAGCACTACCTAAACGGATACCACTAGTGTATACTGGTTTTTCATTATCAAAAGGAATGCTGTTTTTATTACATGTAATATTAACTTTACTTAGTAAAGAAGCAGCTTCTTTACCGGTGATGTTAAATTTATTTTTTACATCTATCATCAACAAATGATTATCCGTTCCATTTGAAACTACTCTTACCCCTTTTTCGATAAATCTCTGAGCCATAGCCTGCATGTTAGCCACTACTTGTTTGATATATTCTTTATATTCATCTTGCATTGCTTCTTGGAAACAAATTGCTTTAGCGGCTATAATGTGTTGTAAAGGACCGCCTTGGGTACCAGGAAAGATGCGTGAATTTATTTTTTTTGCATATTCTTCCTTACAAAGAATAATTCCACCTCTCGGGCCTCTTAAAGTTTTATGAGTTGTGCTAGTTACAAAATCAGCATAAGGAACTGGATTAGGATGTAAGCCTGTAGCTATTAAGCCCGCTATATGAGCCATGTCTACCATTAAATACGCTCCTACTTCATCAGCAATTTCTCCAAATTTTTTAAAATCAATTATGCGTGAATAAGCACTTGCCCCAGCAACGATTAACTTAGGTTTAATTTCTAAAGCCAACTTTCTAATTTCTTCATAATCTAACATTTCTGTTTCTTTATTTACTCCATAAGCATAGAAATCATATAAAACTCCAGAAAAATTCATTGTATGACCGTGCGTTAAATGTCCTCCAGCATTTAAATCCATTCCCAACACCTTATCACCAGGATTTAAAATAGCCATATAAACTGCCATATTAGCCTGTGAACCAGAATGAGCCTGAACATTAGCATGCTCTGCCTTAAATAAAGTTTTTAAACGGTCAATAGCCAACTGTTCAATTAAATCAACATTTTCGCAACCATCATAATAACGTGCATTAGGATAACCCTCAGCGTATTTATTTGTTAGAATACTACCACAAGCTTCTAAAATATCTTCAGAAACAAAATTTTCAGAAGCAATAAGTTCAATATTTTCACACTGACGTTTTTGCTCCATTTCTATATATTTTTTTACTAATTCATCTTTCATAAGTATTTTCTCCTTTTCTTATATTTATTATAATATTTAATACTTAGTTAATTATATATTTTTATTAATTTCTTCTTTAGAAAACTTATTCATTTGATGAGAATATAGGTCTAAAATAGGAATTTTGTTTTCAATCAAGTAATTTCCAACTGCCCATTCAATATGTAGTCTGTTGTAATCTTTAGGAATTTTTTCTAAAGGAAATAATAATACAAAGTTTTCATTCCATTCTTGTTTTAATTGATGAATTATTATTCCTGAAGTATTATATTTCCACTTACGCTTATCGTAAATATCTTTTTCGTCATATTGTTTTGCATTTTTTGGAATATCAAAGTTTATATCATTACTGCAAGCAACAACTCCTAAACATCCTTCTTTAGTAAATTTCATCCATACTATATCTCTTTCATCATTCAAATTATATTTTTTTTTAATATCTTTATAATCAAGATTATTAAGATTAAATATTGAATTATAAGTTTGGGCGAAAATTTTATCAATAACTCCTAAACCCGATAAAAAATTTAAAACTAATTCCCCTATTTCTTTCACTGTTGATTTAACGGCTGTTCCTCTATAATTTTTTAATTACTCCTTTGAAGTTTTAAATCTGGGACAGTCTTTCCCTTGTACAGATTGCCAGCGAAATTCATTTTTTTCATTGTAATAGTATGCCTCACGACTTACATAAAGATATTCTTTCAATAATTTAATATTCATTATTATCTCCTAATTTTTTAATTATCCTATTAATATTACATTTTATTTAGTCAATAGCGTTACTGCTTCCACTTCACTTGTTTGTGGAAACATATCAATAGGTTGAATTTTATCCACATTATAACCTAAATCTATCATAATTTGCAAATCACGAGCTAGACTTGCTGGATTGCAACTTACATAAACTATTTTAGGTATATTAATGTCTGCCATGTTGCGTAAAAAACTTTCATCACATCCCTTTCTAGGAGGGTCTACGATAACAGCATCTATTTTTATTTTTTTTTCTATTAATTCTCTTATCTTATCTTCGCTTTTACCGAGTAAAAATTCAACATTTTTTATATTATTTATTTTGGCATTTTCTTTGGCATTTATAACAGCATCTTCTACTACTTCTATACCGTATACCTTATTTACCAACTTAGCAGCAAATAAACTTATTGTTCCTATACCGCAGTATGCGTCAATTATCACATCAGTATTTTTTAAATTTGCAAGTTCTATTGCTTTTGAATATAAAATCTTAGTTTGAGTGGGATTTACTTGATAAAAAGATGCTAGAGAAATATTGAACTTTATACCATTAATAGCATCTTCTATAAAATCTTTTCCATAAAGTTTAATACTTTTTTCTCCGAGTATTACATTAGTTTTTTTAGAATTTATATTTAACATAATGCTAACTATTCTTTTATCCAGTTCAATAATTTTTTCAACAAATCTATCTAAATTAAAAAATTTTTCTTTGGCTATAATACCAACCATAATTTCTGTTTTGGAGCTATTTGTTCTAAACATAATATGTCTTATTGCTCCCTCATGTTTTTCCTCATCGTATATTGAAAGCTGCATATCAGAAATGATTTTTCTTATGTTATTTACCAAAAAATTATGTTCTTTATACTGTATTTTACAATCATTTGTATTTATAACGTCATGACTTCTAGGTCTATAATAACCCATTTTAACTTCATTATTTTTTACTTGTACAGGCACTACTGATTTATTTCTATAATAAGTTGGTTTGGCCATTCCTAGTGTAGATAAAACTTCTATCTTGTTAGCTCCAACTATTTTATTTATAATGTTTTTCACCTTATTTGTTTTAAAAGAAAGTTGTTCTTGATATCTCATGTGCATTAAGTTAGCACCTGATGTTTTCTCTTCTACTTCAACCCTATTAGGAGAAGAAGAAATTATCTCTATTAATCTAGCATATCCTAAATTTTTTTTAAGTTTTGTAATTTTTACTCTTATTTTTTCGCCTACTATAACATCTTCTACAAATAGCGGAAAATTATCTATCTTTATAACTCCTAGTCCGTCATGAGTATAGTCTATTACTTCAGCAATAAATTCATCATTTTTCTTCATTTAATTCACCTTGTAATTTAAAAATAGTAATGGTAAAGCCATTACTATTATTTTAATAATTTGTAAATTTATATCCTAAAAATTTTTCTATTTCTATATATATTTGATTAAAAGGTAAGGCATATAAATCTTTGTGATTTCTTAAAAAGTCTGAACTTAATTCATCTAAATTCTGCTCTATCATAAAAAAGTCTAAGTCATCTATCTTATCTCTTAAATCATTGACTTCTATTCCTTTACTTTCTACCAATCTAGCTATATTTTCTTGCCCTAAATTATTAACTCTTGCCACCATATTTTTGAAATATATCAAATGCTCAGATGCTAATAGATTTTCTTTTTGCCAAAAATTTATTATTTGTTTGATATATCCTTCTAGGCTATCATCTTCCTTAAATTAGAAAATTTCAAGTTTTGAAATTTAGTTTTAAATTGATTTAAATTCATAAGTAGATATTCAAAATCTTCTAACTCACATTGCCAATCAACTTTTTCTGCATAGGAATTTTCAATTAAAATATCTGAAAATAATATCCAAATAAGTTCTTCTTTAGCTATATTATTTTTATCTATTCCCCTATTTTCTAAAAAATTAGTATTTTCATTTATATAGGTTTCAGTCTGTAAAATTAACTTTTCTACTTTCTGCAAAACTTTTTGATTGCTATCTGTTATTATATTGGCAAATTTTATATAGTATTCTAGCAATCCTTCTTTATTATTCATACTTCTAGGATTTTTTTAAAAATATTAAAAATTTTTTTCATAAATTTCCTTATCTAAATATTAAAGCCTATAACTTTTACAGAATTTACATGGGGCAAATTTTCTAGTAATGATTTTAATTTTTCTATATTTGTAAAATTTATATTCATATTCAATGATAAAATTATCGTTGCTCTATCGTTAATAGGAACTGTTTGGTGTATGGTAATAACATTACACTTTTCTCCGTGAATAATACTCAAAACTTTTCCTAGCATTCCTACTATGTCATCTACATTAATAGATAATGATAAAATAGATTCCTTTTTAAAATCTTGAATAGGAAATATAGTATCCCTATATTTATAAAAAGCACTTCTGCTCAAATCATATTTTTTAGAAGCCTCTAATATTGATAAATTTGGATTTTTTTCCAATTCTTTTTTTATTTTTATTGTTTTTTGAACAGCTTCTGGTAAAACGTCTTCTCTTATTATGTAATAATTTTTATTTTCTTTCATACTTACTCTACAAATTCAAATTCGCCTTTTAATATTTTAACGGTATCCCCATTTGAACAACCTCTTGCTCTTAGGGCATCATCTACTCCCATAGAACGCATTTGTTGTGCAAATCTTCTTACTGAAGCATCACGATTAAAGTCTGTCATCATAAATGCTCTTTCTATTCCAGCACCACTAACAACGTAAGCACCAGTATCATCACGACTTATATTAAATGTTTCATCATTCGGTTTATGCTTATATAAAACTCTATTTTCAATAGTTTCTTCTTTATTAATATCAATTTCATATAAAGTATTATAGTTAGTTTTTTCTAATAAATCACTTATCTTATAAAGTAAGTTATCAATATTAGAATGAGTAAATGCCGATATTTCTATTAAATCTATTTCTTCATTATTTTCTGCAATTTTTTCTTTGAAAATTTTTAGATTTTCTTTTGATTCTGGCATATCCATTTTATTTGCAACAACTATTTGTGGGCGCTCTAGTAAACGCATATTGTAATCTTCTAGTTCCTTATTAATTATTTTATAATCTTCATAAGGGTCTCTTCCATCAGTTGCTGACATATCTATAATATGAACTATTACTTTTGTTCTTTCTATGTGTCTTAAAAATTGATAACCTAATCCTACACCTTGACTTGCTCCTTCGATAAGTCCAGGTAAGTCTGCCATAACAAAACTCTTGTTATCTTTTGTTTCTACTACTCCTAAATTTGGAACTAGGGTTGTAAAATGATAATCAGCAATTTTTGGTTTTGCTTTTGAAGTTATAGATAATAAGGTAGATTTTCCTACTGATGGGAAACCGACTAACCCTACATCAGCCATTAATTTTAATTCTAATGTTATATTTCTTTCTTCTCCTGGTTCACCATTTTCTGCTATTTCAGGAGCTGGATTTGAAGGTGTTGCAAAGCGACAATTACCTCTGCCTCCACGCCCACCTCGTGCAACAATTACTTCTTGTTCATGTATTGTTACATCACCTAGAATTTCACCAGTATCCGTATCTTTAATAATTGTTCCTGGTGGTACTATAAGATATAAATCTTTTGATTTTCTTCCGTGCATTCCTTTACTCATACCATTATCACCATTTGGAGCAACAAAACGTTTTTGGTATCTATAATCCATAAATGTTCTCAAACCTTCGTCAACTTTAAAGACAATATTGGCACCTCTACCTCCGTCCCCTCCAGCTGGACCTCCCTTAGGAACATATTTTTCACGCCTAAATGCTACTAAGCCATTTCCTCCATCACCAGACCTTATATATATTTTTACCTCATCTATAAACATACATTCTAACCTTTCAAATATTTTTATTAAATAAATTCTATTCATTATAACATATTTCTAATGTTTTTTAAATTATCATAATAAAATATCTCATACTAAATATTTAGCATGAGATATTTTTGTTTAATATATTCTTATAATTTTTATTTTTAATAATTTATTTTATATTTATTATTTTATAAAAAATTCTATTGATAAATATTTTAAAACTAAATTTACAAACATAAACTGAATTTCAATTTTTTTATAATTATAAAATTAATTTAGTATGCACAATTTATAGAACTAAGGTCTATTAATATTTATTTTAAATTCTAAAAACAAATCATTTTGCATTTGAACAATTTTTTGACTTTGTGCGTCATATACTTCTAAATGATTCATTGTTTCTTCACTAGGATAAAATTGCTCATCTGAAGTAATTTCTTCACCTAATATCTCATAAGCGTCCAAAATAGGTGTAGCATAGCCAACAAATTCAGCATTTTTAGCAGCATTTTCTGGTCTTAAAATAAAATCTATAAATTTATGGGCTGCTTCTACATTTTTTGCTACTTTTGGAATTACCATATTATCAAACCAAATGTTGCTTCCTTCTTTAGGAACTGAATAAACTAATTTTTCATTTTCTGCTATCATCTGTGCAGCACTTCCAGAATAAGTAATTGCAACTTTGGCATCTTCATTGACCATTAACATAGTTTTTTCATCATTGTTAATAGCTTTTATATTAGCCCCCATCAACTCTAATTTTTTCTCTGCCAACTTTAATTTTATTTCATCAGTTTCATTTACTGATTCGCCTTGCGATTGCAAAGATAAACCTAACATTTCCCTTGCTCCATCTATGAGTATTACTTCATTTTTAAGACGTTCGTCCCAAAGGTCATCCCATTTTTCAAATTTTTGGTCTTTATCAAGCAAGTCTGGATTATAAATTATTCCAAGAGTTCCCCAAAAATAAGGAATTGAATATTTATTATTCATATCAAAACTTTTATTTAATAACTCTGGATTTATTTTATTAAAATTTGTTAATTTAGATTTATCTATTTCTTGTAACAAATTAAAATCTATCATTTTTTTAATCATATAATCAGAGGGTACAACTAAATCATAAGAAGTTGAACCTGATTTTAACTTAGTTAATAGAGCCTCATTAGAATCAAAAGTTTCATATATTACTTCAATACCAGTTTCTTCAGTAAATTTTTTAAGCAAATCCGGAGAAATGTATTCTCCCCAATTAAAAATAGTGAGTGTGTTTTGACTTCCTGCTTGTGAAGAATCTATATAAGTTCTACTTTCTAGCAATCCGATACATAATAAAATAATTGATATGGCTGAAACTACTAATTTTTTCATATTATCTAGTTACCTCCTTTTTTAATTTACTCATACTAATTACATAGTAAATTAATACGGCAATTATAACAAATAATGTTATTACTGTTGAAAGTGCATTTATCTGCAAATTAATTCCTTGTCTTGCCATAGAATAAATTTCCACAGATAAAGTTTGGAATCCATTACCAGTTACAAAAAAAGTAACAGCAAAATCATCTAATGAATAAGTAAGTCCCATAAAAAATCCTGCTAAAATTCCTGGGGTTATATAGGGGATAATTACCTTAGTTATAACTTGTGGATAAGTTGCTCCCAAATCAACCGCGGCATCAATCATTGAAATAGGCATTTCATATAATTTTGGTAAAACCATTAAAACTACTATCGGAACACTAAAGGCAATATGAGAAATTAAAACTGACCAAAATCCTTGTAAACTTTCTAATCCTAACTTGTCAGATATAAAAGTAAACACCAATAAAAAAGAACAACCAATAATAACATCAGGACTAACTATTAAAATATTATTTCCTACTAAATAAGAATTTTTAAATTTATTAGTTTTTAAAGAAAATATTCCTAAAGCTCCTAAAGTTCCTAATACTGCTGAAAAAATACCGCAAAGTAAGGCAATAACTATGGTGTTAATGAGTATAACTATCATTCTAGTATTTTCTATTAACTCTTTGTAATGAATAAAAGAAAAATCTTCAAATACAACCATTGTTTTTCCTGAACTAAAAGAAAAATAAGCCAAATAAATAATAGGAATATATAAAATAACAAAGACAAGTATTAAATATAATTTTGATAGTATATTTTTCATTATTTTTTTACTCCTATCCTATTTTTATTATTTGTTAAAACCATAATTACTCCCATTACTATAATTAAGAATACTGCTATTGTAGAACCTAATCCTACATTTTGAGTAACTAAAAAATGTTCTTCAATAGCTGTTCCTAAATTGATAATTTTATTACCTGCAATAAGCCTTGTAATCATAAATATAGAAAGTGCAGGTATAAAGGTTACCTGAATACCGGTTTTTACACCCTCAATACTAAGTGGTAAAATTATTTTTGTAAATGTTGTTTTTAAGTCTGCCCCCAAGTCATAAGAAGCATCTATAAAATTTTTATTAATACCTGCAACAGAATTATAAATAGGCAGTAACATAAATGGTAAAAATATATAACTAGCTACAAAAATAAAACCAAATGAATTGAATAATAAATTTTGAGTTCCAATACCGATAAATTCTAAAAATGAATTAATCGCTCCATGTTTACCAAATAATCCTATAAAGGCATAAGTTTTTAAAAGTATATTTATCCAAGTAGGTAAGATAATTAGTAATAACAATATTTCTTTGTATTTACTTCTGCTAATTATAAAAGCAAGTGGATAACTAAGCATTAAACAAACTAAAGTTACTAAAAAAGCATACCAAAAACTATAAAAAGTCATCCACATATAAGTTTTACCAAAAAATTCTGTATAATTTAATAATGTAAAATTCCCTTGAGTATCTTTAAAAGAATAATATACTATAAGTCCTATTGGAAAAACTACGAACACCAGCATCCATAACGCGTAAGGAACAATAAAAAATGAACGTATCTTTTTATCAAACACTTTTATTCCTCCTCTTCGTATGCTTCTAAACGTGCATCAAACTCTTCTTCTGTTTCTCCAGGAACCATGATATGAATTGCTTCTGGTTCAAAATCAAGAGCAACAGCTTTTCCTACTTCTGCTGCTTTTGTAGAGTGAACTATCCACTCATTATATTGATCATCTAAGCAACAAATTTCATAATGAACTCCTCTAAATAGTTGGGTATCTACAACAACTTTTATTTTTCCTTTTTCTACTGAAGTAATTTCTAAGTCTTCTGGACGGATTACAACTTCAACTCTTTTATTTTTAGGTAAGCCCGCATCTACACATTCATATTCTTTGCCGTATATTTCAACTAAATAATCTTCTAACATTACCGCATTTACTATATTAGATTCGCCAATAAAATCAGCAACAAATCTATTTACTGGTTCGTCGTAAATATCTAAAGGACTACCACTTTGTTGAATTTCTCCATTATTCATTACAAAAATATAATCGCTCATCGCCAATGCTTCTTCTTGGTCATGAGTTACATAAATAAATGTTATACCTGTTTGTTGTTGTAATTCACGTAATTCATATTGCATTTCTTGGCGAAGTTTTAAATCCAAAGCTGATAACGATTCATCTAACAAAATTATTTCAGGTTTATTTACTATGGCTCTAGCAATAGCAACACGTTGTTTTTGCCCTCCACTCATTTCAGAAATTTCACGTTTTTCAAAATCAGATAAGTTTACTAATTTTAAAGCTTGTTTTACTTTTTTTTCTATTATTTCTTTTTTTTCATTTTTTACCTTTAATCCAAAAGCAATATTTTCAAAAACATTCATGTGAGGAAATAAGGCATAGTCTTGAAATACAGTATTTACTTGACGTAAATTTGCTGAAACATCATTAACAACTTTTCCAGAAATTTTTACTTGACCACTTGTAGGTTGTAAGAAACCACCAATTAATTTTAGAATTGTACTTTTACCACAACCACTGGGGCCTAATAATGTGTAAAATTTTCCTTTTTCAATTTCTAAATCAATATTTTTTAAAACTTTATTATTACCAAAAGACATTGATACATCTTTAAATTCAACAATATTTGTCATTTTTTCCTCCTATAAATATGAATTTGTCGCTACTATTAATACTTTACACTCATCTTCAAAAGGATTTGATAAGGTATGATTATCCGTAGCCGTAAAATAAAATGTTTCGTTGGTATCTGCAACATATTCTTTTTCACCAAAGGTCAACATACATTTTCCTTTTAAGATATAGCACAAAGTGTCCGATTCAGATGGAGAAAAAGTTTTATAACTACTCTTACTTGATAAGGTCAATATCAAAGACTCCATCTCTTTTTCATTTGATTCTGGCACCAGCCAATTCAATTTATAATAATCATCTGTTTCTTCATAAAGTGTTTGATTTTCTTTTTTATAAAGAATTTGTTGTTCTGCACTTTTTTTATCAAAAAAATCTTTTGGTTCGCAACCTAATACTTGAAGTATATCAAAAAAAGTTTCCATCGATGGAGATGATAAGTCTCTTTCTATTTGGGATATATAACCCTTAGATAAATCTGTTCTTTCTCCTAATTCTTCTTGAGTTAATCCTTTTTGAATACGTAATTTTTTTAATCTATAGCCTATTGAATACATTTTTCTCCTTTTAGTTTAGTATTAAAAAACTTTATGTATACTTAGTTAAGTATAATAAAACTTATTGTTTATAAAGTTTAGTAAAATAAAACTTATTGTTTATTTTTAACAAGAATTATTTTATATTATTTTTTTTAAAAAATCAATACTTTATTTATAAAATAAAAAAATATCTATTTTCATATTATGAAAATAGATATTTTATGGAGATGGCGGGATTTGAACCCGCGTCCAAAAACACCTCTATTTAACTTCTACACGTTTAGTTTACCTATTAAATTTAATTTTTTACTTATGCCAGTAAACAGGCTGTAAAAAACGAGTTTGATTAAATTCTTACTTATCACTGCAAACGGAAGTAATAAATTATAGACTATTATTAAATGAACCAGTTATATTAGTCATAGTCAAACCAATTAACCAGCCTTTAGCAATTAAGCTGCTAAAGCTAATGATTTATTGTTGTCAGTTATATTTAAACTGTTTCGTTTTTAAAGAGCCGAGCCTCTTACGTGCAATCAAACAGACCAATGCCCCTGTCGAATCCTAAACATCCCCCGAATATAACTTAGTTATTATAACATACTTTCAAAAAAAAGTGAAGAAACTAAATAGTTCTTCACCTAAATTAATATTACAATTCTCTTCTTCTTGTTCTACGAGGACGAGGAAACATTTCTGATTCTGTTTCGTCTTTAGCGTAATTACTTGTAAATGATGTTGATGCAATGTTAGCTCTTTGAGATAAATCTCTATCATTTTTATCTTCATCAAAACCAGTAGCAATTACAGTAACAATTATTTCATCAGTTTGCTCTAATTCTTCATTTATAACTGTACCAAAAATCATGTTTACTTCTTCATCACTAGCTTCTTGAACTATACTTGCAGCTGCTTGTGCTTCAAATAAACTTAACGATGGTCCACCTGTGATATTTAATAATACTCCTTTTGCTCCTACAATTGAAGTTTCTAGTAAAGGAGATGAAATTGCTTTTTTAGCGGCTTCAACAGCTCTGTTTTCTCCAGAAGCTACACCAATGCCCATTAGGGCTGACCCTTGATCTGACATAATAGCTTTAACATCAGCGAAGTCTAAATTAACTGCACCCGATACATTTATTAAATCAGAAATACCTTGAACACCTTGGCGTAAAATATTATCTGCTTCTAAAAAGGCCTGCATCATAGGAGTAGATTTATCTACAATATCAAGTAATCTTTCGTTAGGAATTACAATAAGTGTATCAACTGCTCCCTTAAGCGCATTAATCCCAGCTGTTGATTGTACTTGACGTTTTTTACCTTCAAAATTGAATGGACGTGTAACAACACCAACTGTCAAAGCTCCTAATTGTTTGGCTACACTAGCAACTATAGGTGCGGCGCCAGTACCAGTTCCTCCTCCCATTCCAGAAGTAACGAATACCATATCTGCACCTTCTAAAGCAGCTTCTATTTTATCTTTTGTTTCTTCTGCTGCTTTGCGTCCTATTTCAGGATTCGCTCCAGCTCCTAACCCTTTTGTAAGTTTTTCTCCTATTTGAATTCTTACATCTGCTTTTGAACGTCTTAAAGCTTGTGCATCTGTATTAATTGTAATAAATTCTACATTTTGCAAACCACTTTCAACCATTCTGTCAACGGCGTTACCACCGCCACCACCAACACCCACTACTTTAATATTGGCTGTTTGCCCAAATTCGCTATCTAAAAAGCTATTTACCATTATAATTTATCCTCCTAAATCTTATTCAAAGAATGAACTGTATTTTTTTCTAAATTTTCCAAAAACACTTGCTTCTTCTTTTTCTTCATAATATTCATCTTCATAATATTCATCTGAATTTTTGTCTGTTTCAACTGAAGATACTCCAATTTCTTCTATTTCCTCTATGTCTTCAAATACTGTATTTGTACTTTCTTTTATTATAGCCACCTCAGCAAAACTTTGATATCCAAATAATTTTTCTATATTGTAACTACTTGTTAGGGTTCCAACTGCTACTGATAATTCTGGAGAATTTGCTCCTATTATTTTTGGAGTGCCAATTCTAACATTCATTTTTTTCAACATATCACGTGCTAATTCTAATACACCAGGCATTAATGTTGTCCCACCAGTTAATACAACATTTCCTTTTACTCTATTTATACCAAATTTTCTTAAAACGTCAAAAGCTCTAAGCATTATTTCTTCAACTATTTCTTCTATATAATCAGATAGTTCTTTTTGAGTAAAGGGTTCTTCGTCAGCTTCTAAATTATCTAAGTCTATTATTATATCACTAGATGCTAAATCATAAAAACTATGACCTTGATTATGTTTTATTTCTTCAGCTTTTTTAAATGAAACATTTAAAACATCAGAAATCATACGAGTAATATCATCTCCAGCAAGTTCTATAGATTGAGATAATTGTAATATATTGTCTTCATAATAACTTACAGTTGTTAATCCTGCTCCAATATCAATTATAACCGAACCATAATCTCTTTCTTCGTCACTTATAAGAAGTTCCCCCAATGAATGAGAAGTTATAAAAGTTTCATTACAGTCAACTCTTAATTTTTCTATACTTTTATAAATAGTATGTAAATGTGTTTTTGATGTCATAACTCTATTTCCAGTAACCTCAAAAGCATGATGCCCTGTCATACCTTTTGGTTGGGTAATATGCTCTATATCATCAACTCTATAATAATCAGGAATTATCTGAACTACTTCTCTTTCTTTTGGTAAAGGAAGAACTTTTGCTTCTTCGATTACCTCTTCTATGTCTCTTCCGTCAATATCGTGTTTATTATCAAATTTAATTTCAGCTACACTTTTCTTAATATGAGTGTGAATACTTGGAACTGCTACATAAAGAGATCTAATATCTTTATTAGCTTCACTTTTAGCCATATCTAATGCTTTTTCTATATCTTTTGCGGCTGTTTCCACATCAACTATATTGCCTCGTTTTATAGCATTAGTTTTAACAATACCAACACCCAATATATTTAATTTTTCATAAACTACATCAGCTATTATTACTTTTATACTAGATGAGCCAAGATCAAGTGCAGTGTACAATTGTGAACTCAAGTTAGACACTCCTTCCTTAAAATTTCCCATTATTTTATAATGAAATTGACACTATTACGCCAATTATTATTACATACAATAGATTATAACATAAAACAATTAAAAAAAGTACGAAAATACAAATTTTTTTTTAATTTTTTTATATTTTTACACACTTGTAATAAAAAGACGTACCCTGTTGAGTGACTTTCTATTACAAGATTTTATATATTTATTGTTTAATTAGTTTTTGTTGAATTATTTTTTATATTTATATTATTTTTTAATAAATTATTAATTTTTGACTCTTTTTGAGTTATAGTTTTTTCAGTTTCTACATAAGCTCCATTGACTAAATTTAAGGTTGTATTAGTCTTATCTGTTATGTGTTTTTCCATTTCAAAATAATAATTTAATTTCTCTGAAAAATTTGATGTAGTTACCTTAACTTTTTGACCATCTCTCATATATATTATGGATAAATCTTTATTATGTTTATCTGGTGTTATTTCTGAAATTTGAGATAAAACTTCCACCTTTAAGTTTGAAAGATTATTTAAAATTTCATTCTTTTTAAATTCTTCATTGTTAAAATTTTCAATAATAGGCAAACTATTACTGTTGCTTACCTTACCTACATATATTTGACCATCAGACATTAATACACTATAAGAATTATCCTCATTTTTTTCCAAAGCTAATAATTTTTTTTCTTTTATTGCAATAGTTATAGTTTGAAAATATTCTTTTTGAATATTAACTTCAGATACAATATTATATTTTTTTAATATTATATCTTTTACATTATCTTCATCAACTTCCCAAATTTTAACATTATTATTTATTCCTACTTCATTTAATAAATTTTCTTTTTCTACCTGGACATTACCTTGTAAATTAATGTTTTTTAATTTTACTAGGCTACTGTTGAAAAATATAAATATAGCAGATAAGATTGTTAATATTGATAATAGTATAGTTGTTTCTTTTTTTCTTTTGTTTTTGTATTTATCTACAGCACTTATAAACTTCTTTTTACGTTCTGCCTTGTACAAAAAGTTATTTTTATTAAATTTTAAATTCATTTTAATTCAACTCTTTATTTTTTATTTTATTAAAGGTATCAATAAATTCTTGACCTCTTACTTCAAAATTTTTATACTGATCCCAAGAGGCACAAGCGGGAGAAAGCAATACTGTGTCTCCATTTTCAGATTTTTTAAAAGCTATGATAGCAGCATTATCAACTTTACTAGCTTCAATATACTTAATATTATTTTTTTTAGCAAGATTTATAAGGATATTCTTACTTTCTCCGAAACATATAAGCAACTTAACTTTATGCAATTCAGAAGCAAGTTCTTGAAAATTTATTCCCCTATCTTTACCACCTGCAATTAAAATAACATTTCTTTCAAAACCTGATAGAGCTTTTAGTGTAGACACAGGATTAGTTGCTTTTGAATCATTATAATATTTTACACCATCTATGTCTCCAATATACTGCAGTCTATGCTCCACTCCTATAAAATTATACACAATTTTCTGAATATCAGCAATAGATACATTTTCTAATATAGCTACAATAGTAGCATTTATTATGTTTTCTAAATTATGTTGGCCTGGAAGTTTTACTTTTGATATTTCAAATATATCGGTATTCTTATATTTTAACCAGCCAGATTCAACATAAGCATCTGCGTTTTTATCATTTTTACTGCTATAATAAATTATATTTGCATTTATCTTTTCTACTTCATAATTATTTTTATCTTGTATATTTAAAACTAAAAAATCATTTTTATCTTGATTTTTAAATATCCTTTTTTTTATATTTTGATAATTTTCTTTACTACCGTGATAATCTAAATGTGCCTCTCCTAAATTTGTAATAAGGCTTATATATGGCTTGAATTTCTCTGTTCCATTAAGTTGAAAAGAAGATATTTCTGTAACTAAAATTGTATCTTCTCCATTTTCATAAGCTACCTCTATGGCAGGAAATCCAATATTACCCGCTAATTTGACTTTTTTATTTTTTAGACTTAACATCTCATAAATTAGTTTAGCAGTTGTTGTTTTCCCATTAGTTCCCGTTATGCCTATTATTCTATTATTAAAAAGTAAACTTGTTAGTTCTATTTCTGTTATTATTGGAATATTTTTATTTTTTGCTGTTTCTATTATTTCTATATTATAAGGTATTCCTGGATTTTTAACTATTAAATCTATTTTATCTAATAAAGATAGATGGTGTCCTCCAGAGATAATCTTAACTCCTAATTTTTCTAAACTAAGTGCTTCAGTATCCTCTGATAAATCTTCACTAGCGTTTAAAACAACCTTTACTCCTAATTTAGTTAATACAAGAGCTGTTTTATAGCCACTTCTTGCAAAGCCCAACACTAAAACTACTTTGTTTTTAATTTTTTCTAATTCTTCAATGTTCATTACACTACTCCTAAATAATAACCTATAAGCGAAGATATACAAGCTATTATTACAAATAAATATACTGTTTTAACTTCCCCATAACCTGATAATTCAAAGTGATGATGAAGTGGTGCCATTTTAAATATTCTTTTCCCTGTTTTTTTAAAGTATATAACCTGAATCATAACTGATATGGTTTCTAATATATATACTAAACCTATAAAAAGAAATGCAATTTCTTTATGTAAAATTATTGATATAGCTGCAAGAATACCACCAAGTGCAAGAGAACCAGTATCTCCCATAAATATTTTTGCTGGTTTTTTATTGAAAATTAAAAATCCAGACAAGCCACCTATTATTGCTAAACAAAATATAAAAATTGGATAATTATTTTCTTTATAGCTAAATAGTAGAAAAACAAATGTTGTAATTATAGTTACACTACTTGCCAATCCGTCAAGACCGTCAGTTAAATTTACTGCATTTGAAAATCCTGTTTGCCAAAAAATAACGAATATCATATATAAGAAATACATATTAATCTTGTAATCTATAAATGGAATATTTATATAATCAACTTCTACATAACTGATTTTTATTAGTATATAAAAAATTGCAGAAAATAAAATTTGTAAAAATAATTTTTTTTTAGGAGATAGTCCATTATTTTTTTTTTTCACAACAATAAGAATATCATCAATATAACCTACAAATGCAAATGACAATGTAGTGTAAATTAAAATAAAGTAATATTTAATATTTTCTACATTGAATATTGAAGCTAAAACTAATGTTAATGTTATTGCTATTATAAAAGATATGCCCCCCATTGTAGGCGTACCTTGTTTTTTTATATGACTTTTAGGACCTTCTTCTCTAATAGCTTGTCCAAATTTTAATTTGTGCAAATATTTTATTAATCTTGGAAGTGATAATACTGTTACAAAAAATGAAAAAAATAATATTATTATACCAAATTGTATATTCATCTTTTTCTCCTTAAGATAATTTTAATTTTAGTTCTTCATCTGGCTTAATATACTTTCCAGGTAAAATAGATTGTTCTTTTACATAGCCATTCCCTTCAATACTAATTTTTATGTTTGCCAACTCTGCATATCTTAAAACATCAGCTTTTGACCAACCTTTAAAGTTTGGTAAAATGTATTGCGTATCCTCAGTTAATAAAAATACCTTGTCGTTTTTATTAACAATATTGTCAGCAGATGGAAATTGATTTGTTACACTATTTCCAGAACCTAAAACTACTATATTTTTAGTGTTAGTAGATAAATCATTTATACTATTATTAATATTATTACCTATGTAGTTATTTATTGAATAAGTATCTTTTGAAATATTTTCGTTAACTTTTTTTATATTAAGATAGTCTAAGCTACTTTGCATGACTGGATTAAATAATTCTTTTACAGAATTGCTATAAGATTCATTTTCTTTTTTACTCGGTAATTTTATTACTGCATAAACAACTATTTCAGGATTATCACTAGGGGCATAACCTAAAAATGAATGCATAACTTTATATGTACTCTTGTAGTAGACTCCTGTTTCAGGATTAACCACTTCGGCAGTCCCAGTTTTACCAGCTACAACATAATCATCTAACCTATATTTTTTACCCCCAGCTGACCATTCTCCATTGACTACTCCATATAATTCTTCCTTAACTCTTTCAGCGGTATTTTTTGATATTGGATTACCAACAATTTCTTTTCGACCTACATTGACATCAATATTTTGGTAATTATCATGTATCCTTTTTACAAAGTAAGGTTTTAACATATTTCCCTCATTCAATATTGCAGTTTCTGCTTGTAACATTTGAATTGGAGTTACTGTACTACCTTGACCAAACACACTTGTAGAAGCTGACACCACATTATTAAAAGCTAATTGTCCTGACGCTTCGTTTTCATACAAAGAGCCAGTTTTTTTACCAAAACCAAATTTTTCAAGACCTAATTTAAATTTATCTCTTCCTAGTTGTTCAAGCATAGTCAACATTAGTGTATTAGAAGATTCTTGAAAACCATGTCTATAAGATATTGTACCCCATCCATTTTTATTATGGTCATATATAGTAGTATCATACACTTTATAGGAACCAGATTTGTAATATTTATTTGGGTCAAATATATTATTTTCCATCATTATTGCAAGAGAAAAAGTCTTCATTGTAGAACCAGGTTCTACAGCTGAATTGAAAACTGCATTTGTCCATGCCTTGTCTAAATTTTCTTTCGTATTAGGATTAAATGCAGGAGTTTGCCCTATACCAAGTATTTCTCCCGTCTTGGCACTCATAACTACTGCAAATGCACTCTCTGGTTCATACTTATCATGAATATCTTTTAGAGTGTTGTCAACAAAACCTTGAATATTTTTATCTATTGTCAGATATAAATCTGCCCCGTTTACAGGTTTTACCTCTGTTGCTGGAATATTAGATACTACTTTCCCCCAAGCATCTCTTGCATAAACTATTCTACCACTCTTACCTCTGAGATAATAATCAAAAACTCTTTCTATCCCCAACTTACCAACAATTAAATCACTATCATCACTAGAAGTCTGTGCAAATCCTAAAAAATTTCCTAAAAGAGATCCATTAGGATAATATCTTTTAGTAGTTGTTTCAAATTTTATACCTGGTAGTTTTAAATCTTCTATTTTTCTTTTAGTTTCTACATTAATATCTTTTCCGTAACTTCCAAATTCTACTTGATATGCTTTATCATTTTTTAAAATTTTTTCAATAGCTTCTTTTGATAGATTAATTAATTTAGATAATTCTTCTGCTGTTTTACTTACATCAACAACATGTTTTCTAGGTGCATCATCTTCTAAACCTTCAGAGGCCTTATCAGAAACTACAGCAATAAGTTTATACGATTCAATATTATCTGCTAGAACATTACCATTTCTATCATAAATTTTCCCGCGATTTGGTTCTAATACCGAGTCTATTTTATACTTCTTATCTGCGATTTCAGATAAATTCTTCCCTCTAATAGTTCCCAAAAAACTCATTTGACCAATATTATAAATAAGTATCCATACAAAGAAAAAAACAAAAAGAGTTGTAAATATCATTTTTGTTCTTTTTTTAGATATATTTGATTCATTCTCAATACTTTGCTGATCTTCTAAAAATTTTAAAGTTAAAAGTTTTCTTAATTTTCTCAATTATCTCACTACCTTTACATTATCTTTATGTGAAGCCATTCCTAACATTTCTGCGATTTTCTTTACTCTTTCATATGATGACAAGTCATTTATTATAACTCTTTGTTCTTCATTACTACTTTCTATCTTACTAATTTCATTATTATTTTTAGTTTCTAAATTTCTAAGCGAATATATATCACCTACATAACTTAACATAATATATATTGAAACTATTACTGTAATTGGAAAAGCTATATATATGGTTAATTCTGAACGAGTAAGTGAAACCTTTTCTTCAATTTTCTTAACTCCGTATTCTCTACTATATACTTTTAACGTTGCCACTTTTGTTCCCTTTCTTAGGTTATTTCTGCACTTCTACTATTCTTAATTTAGCACTTCTAGACCTATTATTTTCTTCTAATTCTTCATCACTAGGTGTTATTGGTTTTTTTGTAATATTTTTTAATTTAGTTTTGTTTTCAGTTGGAATTATAGGTAGTCCTTTTGGTAAATCTTTTTCTTTTAAATGCTCATTAAATATTTGTTTGCAAATCCTGTCTTCTAAAGAGTGAAAAGTTATAACAGAAATTCTTCCTCCCATATTTACCAAATCTATTGCCTGTTCTAATGAATTTTCTAAAACACCTAATTCATTATTTACTTCTATTCTTATGGCTTGAAATATTCTTTTTGCTGGATGTCCACCTTTTCTCCTAGCGGCGGCAGGTATTGAATTTTTTATTATATCTACTAATTCAAAAGTTGTTTCTATATTTTTTTCTAGTCTTCTCGTCTCAATATTCCTAGCTATTTGCTTAGAAAATTTTTCTTCACCATAACGATAAAATATTCTTACTAAATCATTATAGGTATAGTTATTAACAACTTCATAAGCACTTAATTCTGAAGTAGTATCCATTCTCATATCAAGTCTAGTGTCATAGTTATAACTAAAACCACGTTCTGGAGTATCTAACTGGGGAGATGAAACACCTAAATCATATAGTACTCCATCTACCTTTTCTATTCCTAATTTAGCTAATTCAAATTTTAAATTTTCAAAATTTGATTTTATAAATACTACCTTATCTTCATAATCTTTCAATTTAATTTTTGCATTAGAAACTGCCAAATCATCTTGGTCAAATGCGTACAATTTTCCATTTTTTAATTTTTTTAAAATTTCTAAGCTATGTCCTGCTCCTCCTAGAGTACAGTCAACGTATATTCCATTTTCTTTTATATTTAGTCCACTTATTGCTTCATGAAGTAGCACACTATAATGTTTAAACATAATATCCCCCACTAAAAATCAAAATTTTCAAGTTCTTCTGCCATTTCTTCAAAAGTAATTTCACTATCAAGTAATTGTACTTGCCATTTTTCTTTATTCCATATTTCAATTCTATTGGATACTCCATTGACAACACATTCTTTTTCTAAACTGGCGTGTTCAATTAGTGCTTGTGGAATATTTATTCGACCCTGTTTATCAACTTCAACTTCTACTGCACCAGAGAAGAAGAAACGTTGAAAGGCACGGGCATTTTTCTTTGTAAGTGGTAGCGACTTAATTTTACTTTCTATTTTTTGCCACTCTTGAAGCGTATAGCCAAATAAACAAGAGTCAAGTCCTCTTGTTACAATAAATGTATTTCCTAGTTCTTCCCTGAATTTAACAGGCATACTAATACGCCCTTTATTATCCATTTTATTGTTATATTGACCGATAAACACGCGTCTCACCACCTTTAATATATAATTTACCACACTTCCCCACTTTTTTCCACTATTATTTTAAAAAATATTAAACTTTTTTAAAATTTGTCTTTTTATTTTATTTTTCTAAAAAATAAAAAAATCTTAAATTCTATAAAATAGAATTTAAGATTTTTAATTATTCTTCTATAAAAGAAATTATTGCTTTTTCTGAAAGAGAAGAATCACAAACTACTTTTGTATTTCCTTTCTTAGAAACAAATAAAGCTGGAACTGTTTTTATATTATGCTTCTCTCTAAAAATAGCTAAGTTCTCATCGGTAAAATCTTCTGTATTTACGAAGAAAGTTTGTTTTGCTAAATCTTTAGAAACTTTACTTATTTTTGGTGCAAATATTTGACAGAAAGGACAAGTTGACCTACCTAAAAATACTATTAATTTTTCTTTTTCTTCTATTAACTTTTCTAAGTATGAAGAATTTATAACTTGAAAATCTTTTATATATTCGTTAAACGACATAAGAATATCTCCTTAATTTAATATTTATAAAAATAATTTTACGATAAATAAAAAAAGCGAGCAAAATATTTGCTCACTTTTTATTTATTAATTTCATTAATTTTACTATTTAATTTTTTAGAATACCAAATTCCAAATAAAAGTAAGCCGAATAAAACAACCCAAAAAATTACTGTCCATAAAGTTGAATGTGGAAATTCATGTGGTAAATATCCTAATTTTTTGTTTGCCGCTGCAATTACAAACAATTTAATACCAACCCAAGCAACAATTAAAAAGGCTGCAAGTTCAAGACCTGGTTGGTCATTCAATATTTTTATGAATATATTGGCGGCAAAACGCATTATAATTACACCAATAATTCCACCTAATACCATAACTACAAATTGCCCTAAGTTTATTCCGCCTATTGAAGTTTCTGAAATGTGTGGTAGTGTTATGGCTATGGCAACTGCCGCTAAAATTGAATCAACTGCAAATGCAATGTCAGTTAATTCTACTTTTATTACTGTATCCCAAAAACCACTTTGATTTTTTGTGTTTCCATTTTCTTCGTATTCTTGATAAGCGTTTAATTTTTTATAAAATTCTTTTATGTGTGTGATAGACATATATAATAGATATAAGCCACCCACTACTTGTATTTGCCAATACTGAACCAAAACTGTAATTAAGAAAATAGCTATAATACGAAATACTAACGCCCCAACCAAACCATACATAAGTGCTTTTTTCTGCTGAATTAGTGGTAAATGCCTTACCATTATTGCCAAGACTATCGCATTATCAGCTGATAATAAGCCCTCCAATAATATTAAACTTAATAATACTATAAGGTATTGAATTAAAATTTGTGTGTCCATTTTTTCTCCTTTCAAAATATAAAAAGACCCCCGCTTTTAAATTAAAAGCAAAGGTCTTACTAAATAACAACGTTATCTCTAATACCGATAGAATTTTATCTATGTAATGACGATATCAGAAACTCAAAAGAGTTAAGTTACTCCCCTTTGGAACTATGATAATATTTTATTTAAAATTTTAATACTTGTCAATTATTTTTGCTTAAGCCATTTTAGTATTAGTGATAGTAAAAACAAAATAAGTGAATTTATAATTAAAGTTATGATTGTTAAAAGTAATGTATTTTTTTGCTCTAAAAATATTTGTGCAATAGCAATATTATGAATATCTGTAAATGTATATTTTAAATATTTGAATATATTGTTAAAAGATACTAAGTAAGCTACAACATATTTTGAACCAGCAAAGAATAATAAAGATATAGCTACTGCCAAATTTGTATTATTGAACATAGATAGAATAAACAAAACAAAATTAGCAACAAATAATAATATTGCACAAGCTAATCCCAAACTATATAAATAATTCACATTCTTTAAAAAAGATATTAAATCGAAAATTTTTATGTAGTGGAAATAAGCTAGATTTATAGCTAATATTAAGAAATAATATAATGTAAAATTAATAAAATTAACAAGTAGCTTAGAAAAGATATTTGAAAAATTAGTTACTTTTGAGTTATAAATAATATTATTTACCTTAGTCTTATAGTCTTCTCTATAACTAAATATTATATTAAGCCCTAAAATAAAAGCAACTAGAATTAATAAAACTTTCAAAACATAATTATACAAATAAGTTTCAAAATCTACTTCTAAACAATTTATTATACTTTGGTACTTATATGCTGACAAACCACTTACTAGGAGCAAGAATACAAAATAAATATAATTTAATTTTCTTTTTAAAACTTTTAAAATCTCTATTTTTAACATCTAACTACTCCTCTACTTCATATAAATCTGCATCTTCATTAAAATCACTTATATTTAATACTTCAATATTAGATTTTACAAAATAATACAGGGCGTCTTCTAGGTTATCTCTTCTAATTATTAATTTTTTATCAATAGTTTTAAAATCAAAATGTAAATCTTTATATAAATCTTCTTCTTTGTAGTCTGTAATTTCTAAAACAACTAAATCTTTAATCACAGAGAGTTTATTTGTATCATCAAAATAAACTTGTTTATCTTCTGAAATAACTAAAGTTTTTTCACATAAAAGACCAAGGTCATTTAACTTTTTAGATAATATGACTATATTTCTATTGTTTTTGGCTATTTCTTTTTTTAGAAAACTTGTTATATAAGCCATGTCTTTAACATTTAATTTTGTATCCGTTATATCTACTATAAATATTTTTTGAGATACTAATGACGAAAATAATATACTAAATTTTTCTTTAGAAGATAAATCTAACTTAGCGTAATTAGACTTATAATCCAAATTTGCTAAGGATAAAATTTCTAATATTTGTTTTTTTGTATACTTAATTTTAAATAAGGATAAACTTGTTTTTAAGTTTTGGTATAGGGAAAAATTATTATAAAATCCTATATTATTTTTAAAATATGGATAATAGTTTTTAATTTTTTTTATATCTTTTTCGTTTATAAATACTTTACCATCATAACGTAAACTTCTCTTAAATACTTTTTTTATTAATTCTAATACTTTGTCATTGTCATTAATTATAGTTAATGAAGAGTTTTCTTCTAGTGTAAAATCTAAATCTAAATATTTTTTACGAGCTATTTTTTTTCTAAATTCTTTGAATTGTAATGTCATAAATAACCTCTATTTTTATCTATCTAAATATATTATAACATATTAGTTTTCTCTTTGCTATCTTCCTTGTAATCACACTGATTACAGTATACATATTTTTTACCCTCAAATAACAAGTTTTTACATTTAGGGCAAATTCTATTTATCGGCTTATCCCAAGAAACAAAATCGCATTCTGGAAAAGATTCACAACCGTAAAATACTTTTCCTTTTTTTGATTTTTTTTCTAATATTTCGTGTTTACTACACTTAGGACAAGTTACACCAACTTTTTTCTGTATTGTCTCTGTATATCTACAATCTGGAAAGTTTGAACAAGCCACAAATTTTCCAAATTTTCCTAACTTAAACAACAAGGGCGAACTACAATCTGGACAGTTTTCACCAGTATATTCTTTTTGTATTTCTACCTTATCTAATTCTTTTTCTGCCTTGACTACATCTTTATAAAAATCATTATAAAAATTATAAATTGCATGTTGCCATCTAATTTCACCATCAGCTATTTTATCTAAATCAGTTTCTAAATTAGCTGTAAATTCAGCATTGATAATGTCAGGAAAATATTCTGCTATCATTTTACAAACAACTTCTCCTAACTCGGTAGGATAAAAAACTTTATTTGTTATTTTTGCATAATATCTTTTTTGCAAGGTATCAATAATAGTAACATAAGTTGATGGTCTGCCTATACCTAATTCTTCTAACGTCGCTATTAGTCTTGCTTCTGAATATCTAGCGGGTGGTTGCGTAAAATGTTGTTGCTCTTTAATATTTTTTATTTTGGCAAATTCTCCTTTTTCAAATTCTGCCACTTTTTTAACTTTTTCTTTGTCATTAAGAATTTTTAAAAATCCTTCAAATATAATTTTAGATTCACTAGCTTTAAAAATGACCTTATTATTTTTAAAAGTTGTTGTTGTCGTTTCATAAATAGCATCCGACATCTGACTAGCCACAAATCTTTCCCAAATCAATTTATATAACTTGTATTGGTCAGGACTTAAATATTCTTTAACCCTATCAGGAGTAAACTCAACATTGGTTGGTCTAATCCCCTCATGTGCATCTTGAATATTTTTATTTTCCTTAGTTTTTTTAGCAGAAGTAGAACAATACTCTTTTCCAAAATTTTTCAAGATAAAATTATATGCTTGATTTTTAGCGTCATCTGATATCCTAGTAGAGTCTGTTCTCATATAAGTTATAAGTCCAGTAACTCCTCCTAACTTTTTAAGATTTATTCCTTCATACAATTCTTGAGCAAGACTCATTGTTTTTCTAGTTTTAAAGTTAATTTTCCTAGAAGCATCTTGTTGCATAGTTGATGTTGTAAATACATTAGGAGAATTTCTATTTTTATTTACTTTTATAACATCTACTACTAAAAATTCATTACTAGTAATAGATTTTTTTACCTTATCCACATCTTTTTTAGTTTTTAATTTTATTTTTTCATCATCATAAGAATAAAAATTAGCAGATAAAATTTTTCTATCCTTAATAAAATCTATCTGTAAAGACCAATATTCTTCTGGTATAAAATTGCGAATTTCATTTTCTTTATCAACAATAAGTTTTAAAGCTGTACTTTGAACTCTACCAGCAGATAGTTTTGGTTTTACTTTTTTCCACAAGACTGGCGAAATATTATAACCTACCAACCTATCAAGAACACGTCTTGCCTGCTGTGAGTCAACTAAATTTTCATCTATTTCTCTAGGATGTTTTATCGCTTCTTTTACAGAATCTTTAGTTATTTCATTAAAAATTATTCTATTTTTTTCTTGTGGTAAATCTAAAATACTTGATATGTGCCAAGCAATAGCTTCACCTTCTCTATCAGGGTCGGAAGCAAGATATATTTTTTTCATACCCTTTGCTTCTTTTTTTAAAAACTTTATAACATCTCCCTTGCCTCTTATAGATATGTAGTCTGCTTGGATATTTTCTTTGTCAAGCACCTCTACACCCATTCTACTTTTTGGAAGATCTTTTATATGTCCTTTTGAAGAAATTACCTTATATTTTTTACCCAGATACTTTTCTATTGTTTTAGCTTTCGACGGAGACTCGACAATTACTAAATTTTCAGCCATTTTATTTTTCTCCTAAAATTTTATAATAAGTATGATAATTTATTTTTTTTAAATTGTCAATAACACTTACCTATAATTAATTTTTAATCTATTTTTGTTAAAATAAATGGTTCTTCATTTTCTCTAACCATTATTGTATGCTCGTACTGGGCTACAAATGAGTTATCTTTTGTTACCAATTCCCATTCATCTCTGTCGCTATTAGAAACTTCTTTTGCTTTTGTAGAAACAAAGGGTTCAACAGCTAAACACATTCCATTTTTTAAAATAAGATTATCCCAAGGGTCAAAATAATTAAATACGTGTTGTGGTTCCTGATGTAGACTTGTTCCTATCCCATGTCCTGTTAAGTTTTCTATTACTTGCAATTTATGTTCTTTTATTTTTTTATGGATATTTTTACCTATTTGATTTATTTTTTTTCCTGCTTGGGCATACTTAACTCCTTCAAAAAATGCTTCTTTTGCTACATCGCATACTTTTTGCTTCATATCGTTATCACATTTACCAACTACAAAAGATACTCCAGTATCTGCATAATATCCGTCTTTACAACCAGAAACATCAATATTAAGTAAATCTCCATCTTTTAATATTTTATTATTTGCTGGTATACCGTGTGCTGCTTGATTGTTAAGTGATATACATGTATAACCTGGGAAATCATATTCAGTTATTGGTGCTGAACTTGCTCCATACTCTTCAAATAATTTTTTTGCTATATTATCTAATTCTTTTGTTGATACTCCAGGTACTGCCGCTACTTTCATTGTATCTCTTATTATTGCACAAATTCTACCTATTTCTTTCATTTTTTCAAGTTGTTCTTCATTAGTTATTATCATTATTTGGCTCCTTTATATTATAATTTAATTAAAATTATTTATTAATTCACTCAAATTTTTTATACTGTATGTAGGTTGTTTTGCTTTTGCTTTCAAAGCTTCCTTAATTGTAACTCCTGTTTGTACATGAATGGTATCTATTCCTGCATTTATTCCAGACATAATATCCGTATCATAATTATCACCAACCATTACTATATCTTCCATATTATAATTAAATTTAGAAATAGCTAAATCCATAATAATCTTGTTGGGTTTGCCAATTACAGTAGGTTTAACACCAGTTACATACTCTAAATATTTTACCTGTCCTCCATTACTAGGTGCCATACCTTCTTCTGTGGGAAGTAGTTTGTCTGGATTTGTTCCTATAAACTCTGCACCATTCCTAATTATAAAGCAGGCTTGTTTTAATTTTTCATAAGTTAAATTTCTATCCAAACCTACAACAACAGCTTGTGCATCATCTTTATTAGTAATTGATATATCATTTCTTAATAAAGTTTCTCTTAAACCATCTTCTCCTATAAGATATGATTTTTTATAAGATTTTTTCTTCATATATAAAGCCGCTGCTTCTGATGAAGTAAATATATTTTTTTCGCTAGTTTCTATATCTAAACTTTTTAATTTTTTAACTACATCACTTTCTGTTTTTGTAGAATTATTAGTTAAAAATAAGTAATCTATATTATTAGAATTTAGATAATCAATAAATTCTTTTGCGTATTTTATTTTTTCATTACCGTTATACATTGTTCCATCTAAATCTATTAGATATAAACTATATTTTTTTATCTTCATTATTACACCTTCAAAATAAAAATATTACCATAATTATAACATAGCCAGATAAATAAATTAAAATTTTTTTGAAAAATATAAAATAAAAAATTTAAAATAAATCATTTTATCATAATTTACTGCTATACTTTAAATATCAAAATAGGATATTAATAATTTTTTATTAACAAAAAAAGAGATATTTTTATATATCTCTTATACATATTCTAAAAATATTTTATTGATAAATAATAACCATTCATTCATTTCAGCGAATTGTTGTTTTTCATGATACCAAACAACCATTACTAAGGACTGAAAAGACATATACCATTTAAGTTTCAACCTGTAAGCTAAACTTGATTTTATTCCATAGCTTTCAAGCCATAAATCCCAATCTTTTTGAGGAATATAACGATACAAAATAAATGAAATATCTATGGCAGCATCTCCAAGTATAGACTGCTCCCAATCAACTAAAAACAACTTTCCACTATCTGATAATAACCAATTATCCTTGTGCAAATCAGCATGGCAAGGAGAAAAAGTTTCAGTAATAGGAACATTATTTTTTAAATAATTAAATACCATAGCAATATCACTATTTCTAAGTAGTTCTTCTGACAATATTTTTTCAAGATTTCTCAAAGAACTAAGTGCTGTGGTTTCTTTAAAACCTTGAGTTTGCATCAATTTTTTTATCTTAACAGAATTATGAACTCTACTAAGTATTTTAGGTATTCTTGGGTCAGTCATTTCATCTGCTAAAAGAGTACGACCATTCTCAAAATCTTGAGCAATTATAACATCACCATTACTAAGCCTTCTAGTCCATTTTAATTTAGGAACTATCTTTTCTGCGGATAAGGTAGCTATTAAAGGAGTGGTATTTTTCTTTATAAAATACTTATTATCTTCTCTTGAAAAATAATAATCTTCTTCGTATTGTTCACCTAGCGTCCAACCCATCTGATAATATTCTCTAGCCAAAATACCACTCCTTTCCTAATTAATAATATTCTTTAATAATGCATTACTATTTTACAATTTTTAATTAATTTTTTCAAGATAACATCTCTAAAACTAAACTTAAAATTTTCAAAAATATTATTACTATTTATTAAAAAAAATAATTATTTTCTCTTTATACTTTATTATAATAAGTTATTATTTTAAAAATAAATATTTAAAAAAAATATTTTAATAAAAATAAATTTAAAAGTAAAGTTTTATTTTTTTATAATTAGTATGAAAAAATCAGTGTAGATTTTTATATCTACACTGATTTTTTATTTATATTATTCACAACAAATTCCATAAATAGATTCTGCAAAAATTGCAACTGATAGTAACAAATCTTCTACAAACACATATTCATTTGCTTGGTGCATTGTATCTTCTCTTCCTGGTAATAAAACTCCAAAAGCTACTGCTTTTTTCATACATCTAGCATAGGTTCCTCCACCTATAACCATAGCATCATTTTCAAAATCTCCAGTATGTTTTCTATAAACAGAAAGTAAAGTTTGAACTAAATCATCTTCTTTTGGAACGTAGTGAGCACCCTTATTAGCATAAAGGTCAATATCAAAATTTTCAAATGATAAAGCATTTACTTTTGATACTAAATCATACTTTGCAGGATAGCGTGTATCAGTCTCTATACTAGCAACTTGTTTTTCTAAATCATATTTAAAAATACCATAATTAAAAGTAGCTGTTCCCATTTCATTATCACTATATTTCAAACCTAACTTTTCTCCGAATGGGTCATTTGCTAAATTCAAGGCTATGTGTTCTACATAATTTTTTCCATTTACATCAAGTGATAAGGCATTTAAAAATTCTGCCATAATTGTTGCAGCATTAAGTCCTAATTCAGGAGTAGAACCATGAGCAGCTTTGCCATAAAAAATTAAAGTTATTTCTTGACCATCTTCTACTTTGTAATTATCGTAAGAATAAGATTTTAATTTTTCTTCTAGTTTAGCAAAATCACCAGATAATTTTGCAATAGCTTCACTAGGCACCATATTCTTAGCTAGCCCAGAATTTAATGACAGTAATTTGAAATCTGAAAAACTTTCATCTTTTACAAATTTTAAATCATATCTAAAATTAGCGTGTGCTTTTTCTCCATATATTACTGGATAATGAGCATCAGGTGTAAACCCTAAATCTGGTCTTTCTTCAGTTTCAAAATATCTTTTTACACATCTAAATCCTACTTCTTCATCTGTTCCAACTATTAACCTAATACGTTTTTTCCAATCAACACCTAAGTCATCAAGTAATTTCACTGCATAGTAGGCTGCCATAGTAGGTCCCTTATCATCAAGGACACCACGAGCAAAAATTTTACCATCTCGAATTTCTGGTTCAAAAGGTTTTGATACCCACTCACTAGGATTAGCAGGAACTACATCAACGTGTCCTAATATACCAAAAATTTCTTGACCCTCTCCTACTTCTATATGTCCAGAAACATTACCTACATTTTTAGTAATATATCCATCACGCTGACCAAATGACAAGATTTTATCCAAACCTGCTCTTGGACCTTTTCCAAAAGGAGCATCTTTACTTATTTCTCCTCCAGTATATGACTCTACTCTTAAAAGTTCAAACAAATCTTTTAATAAATCTTCTTTGTATTTTAGGGCTTCTTCTTTAAAATTAATATTCATCTTATTTACCTCACTTATTTTGTATTTTTTCTATTTCTTCTTTTGTTAAATATCTATATTCACCTAGTTTTAAATTTTCATCTAATACTAAGTTTCCAATAGTAAGTCTTTTTAAATATATAACATTTAAATTAACTGCTTTCATCATTCTTTTTATCTGATGAAATTTACCTTCGGATATAGTAATAAAAGCTTTGCTTTTTTCTTCAGAAGAAAAAATAATTTCTAACTTAGAACTTTTACACTTATAATCTCCGATATGTACACCTTGTAAAAATAAATCTACTATACTACTATTTAATTGACCATCCACTTCTACATAATATTTTTTATCAATATTTTTCTTGGGGGATAATAAATTATGTGCTAAATCTCCATTATTAGTAAGAAGTATTAAACCCTCTGTATCCTTATCTAGTCTGCCGACTGGAAAAGTGGCTAAAATTTTATCTTTATCACTTAAATAATCAATTACCGCCTTATCTCTAGCATCTTGTGTGGCACTTACAACATTCTTTTCCTTATTTAACATTATGTAAATATATTTTCTATATTCTAGTATTTCTCCATCTACTTGAACTTTGTCATCTTCATTAACCTTAAAATTTGGTGATTTGATAAGAATATTATTGACTAATACACCTTTTTTTATAACTTTTTTCACTTCATTTCTACTAAGAGTTGTACAAGAACTAATATATTTATCTAATCTCATATTATCCTCTCCTTAGTATAGTTTTTAAGTTTATATTTTTGCCAAATAAATATCTTACAAATTTACTTTTACTTAAAACTACAAAGTAAATAACTACTCCAAATACAGCACAAATAGCAACTAGAATAGAACTATCTATTTTAAAATGTATATTAAAATTAGATATTATCGAATCATAAATTGCTAAAATAACAAAACTCATTATAAAACAAGAAATTAATATTTTTATAAAATTCTTAGCAAATTCCCTAATTCTTAAACCTATCTCATACTCTATAACTACAAAATTTAAAAATATCATCAAAATATAGGTTAGAATTGAGCAATATATTGCTCCTTCTGTTTCAAAGTGTAATATAAATTTCTCATTTAAGAAAAATTTAAAACATACTCCTACAATTATTGTGTAGATATTTATTCTTTGTTTGTCTATGGCTTGCATTATGATACTCGTAATTCCATACACAGAATAAAATAAGGCTAATGGTATATATATTCTCATCAAATAAAAAGCCTCAAGGTCAAATTCATAAAAAGAAACGTAGATAGGTTCTGTTAGTATATACATGCCAAAAAGAGATGGCATTACTATCATCAATAAGGCTAGAATAACTTTATTGATTTGAATACTAACCTCGTCAGTCTTTTTATTGACATAAAGTCTTGTAATAGCAGGTAAAAACGCCCCTGTCAGTGCCGGTGCTAAAGAAACAGAAATCATAACCAATTTATTAATATAATTATTATAAACATTAAACTGGTCTTCTCCAATTTGAGCTTTTCCCAATATATCCATAGCAGGTATGATAGTATTTTGGTCTATCAAAGTTAGAATAGAAAAAAATGATGATACTATAACAAAGGGGACAGAAACAGAAAATATTTCTTTAATTATAGATACAGTCTTTTCTTTTTTATAAACAATATCATTATAATTATTAAAATCTAAATTGTTTTTAAATCTTACATAATAATATAATAAAATAAGCACTGCAATTATGGCTCCAATACCCGAAGCAAAAGTTGCCATAGCATTTGCATATACAACATTACCTTTTGTTATTTGCATTACTATATAAGTTCCAAGCATCATAACAGCTATTCTAAATACCTGTTCAAAAAATTGAGATATTGCTGAAGGAAGCATAATTTCATGACCTTGAAAAATACCACGCAAACCTCCATTTATCATAACAAAAGGAACTGCTAAACTTAAAGTTTGAATTACTAACTCCAAGTCCTCTACTGTATATCTTAATGGTACATCAACGGTAGATATTGTATATGCAGCCATATACTTAGCACCAAAAATAAAAATAAAAAATCCAATTATTCCAAATACAAGTAAAATACTTGAACCAGTTTTTGCTATTCTTTTACTTTTTTCAAAATTACCTATTTCGTTATATTTAGATATTAATTTTGATATTGCTAGGGGAATACCAGCAGCAGACAATTCTAATAATAATACATAATAATTATAAGCATAATTTATCAAAATCATATTAGGTTTACCACCCACTATACTATAGTAGGGAATAATATAAATTAAACCTATTAATTTTGTTAAAATTAAGCTTAGACTTAAAATAAATGTTCCTTTAAACAAGGAATCTTTTTTCAAATTATTCACTTCCAAACACTATTAAAATTTAACCTTTAAATATACAAATATTGGAAAATATATACAAGGGTAACAAATACACTATATACTAAAATTAATCTAAATAATCTATCAAATCTTTTTTTATTAATAAATTTATTCGATACTAAAATTACATATAGGGCTGAAAAACAAATAAAAGTAAGTAAAAAAACTAATATAGTACTTAGCACAAATAGCATATTTTCCTCCACAATAAAATTTTATTAGATTCATTTTATCATACTTTTAATAAATTTACACTAATTATATTTTTTAATAATAAAATTTTCTGTCAATTATAAAAATATTTCATTAAAATCTAAAATAAAATGTTAGATTATTTAACATATACTTTTACTTTATATATTTTTTATGTTATTATACCTTTGTAAATATAGATAGGAAGGTGAAATTATGGGATTTAAAGATTTTCAAAAAAATCTACCTGCCTTGTCAATTAGTGTTGTCACAAGGATAACACAACTTTCTGCTAGACAAATTCGTTACTACGAAGATAAAAAACTTATAAATCCTGAAAGAACTCCAGGAAATACAAGATTATTTTCGATAAATGATGTTGAAAAATTATTGTCTATAAAAGAATTATTGAATAAAGGTTTTAGTATAAAGGCTGTTGATGAAATAATTAATAATAAAAAAGTTTCTTCAGAAATAAATAAAATTAGACAAATTATTCATAACGATATATTTATTGGACCAAACGCTTCAAATAGAGAACAATCTATTGGTCGTGGCGACCTTTCTAGGTTTTATAATAATAAAAAATAAAAATATTAAAAGGAGATTTTATTATGTCAAAAAGACAGAAAATACTAGAGACAATTAAAAGGGAAAATGTAAAATACATTAGATTGCAATTTACTGATATTACAGGAACTATAAAAAATGTTGAAGTTCCTGTAAGTCAAATCGATAAAGTTCTAGATAATAATATGATGTTTGATGGTTCATCTATTGAAGGTTTTGTGCGCATTGAAGAGAGTGATATGTATCTTTATCCAGACTTGGATACTTTTTTAGTATTTTCATGGGATAGTGAATATGGAAAAGTTGCAAGATTTATTTGTGATGTTTATACTCCTGATAGAAAACCTTTTGCAGGCGACCCACGTGGAAATTTAAAAAGAATATTGAAAAAAATGAATGACCTAGGATTTGATACCCTAAATCTAGGACCAGAACCAGAATTTTTCTTATTCAAACTAAAAGAAAATGGTGAGCCTACTTTAGACTTGAATGATAATGGAGGTTATTTTGACCTTGCACCCGTTGACTTAGGAGAAAATGTAAGACGCGATATAGTTTTAGAATTAGAAAATTTAGGTTTTGATATAGAAGCTAGTCATCACGAAGTTGCACCAGGACAACATGAAATTGATTTTAAATATGCAGATGTAATAAGTGCTTGCGACAATATTCAAACATTCAAACTAATTGTTAAGACTATCGCTCGTAAACATGGATTAAACGCAACATTTATGCCAAAACCTATATACGGAATAAACGGTTCTGGTATGCACTGCAACGTTTCTCTTTTTAAAGATGGAGAAAATTGTTTCTATGATGAAAACTCTGAAAATAAATTATCGAAAGAAACATATCATTTCATAGCTGGAATACTAAAACATGCCCGTAGTTTTACTGCTATATGTAACCCTACCGTAAACTCTTATAAGCGTCTTGTTCCTGGATATGAAGCTCCTTGTTATGTAGCTTGGTCGACTTCTAATAGGTCGCCATTAGTGCGTATCCCTGCTTCACGTGGTAAATCTACTCGTGTAGAAATACGTTCAGTAGATCCTGCAGCGAATCCATACTTGGCTATGGCAACAATATTAGCTGCAGGTTTAGATGGTATAGAAAATAAACTTGAGCCTATGCAAGAAGTAAATAGTAACATATATATAATGACTAGAGAAGAAAGAATTGCAGAAGGAATTGATGAACTACCTTCAACTTTATATACTGCATTAAAAGAACTTAAAGATTCTACCATAATTAAAGAATCTTTAGGCGACCACATATTCCAAAACTTTATAGAAGCTAAATCTATTGAGTGGGATGTTTTTAGAACTCGTGTAACCGACTGGGAAGTAGAACAATATTTAAAACAATATTAAAATAAAAAAAGATGAGAATAATATTCTCATTTTTTTATTCTACTACTAGCTCTATTATTGATACTTCTTCAATAGGTTTATCTTGAAATCCTGTTTCAACGTTAGCAATTTTTTCTAAAACTTCTACACCATCAATGATATGACCAAAAACTGTATGACGATGGTCTAGCCAAGGAGTACCACCTTGCTCTGCATATATTTCGATTGCCTCTTTTGACCAACCCCCAGCTTCTAATTGTGATAACATCATACTATCAACATGTTTTGCTTGGACAACAAAAAATTGACTTCCGTTTGTATTCGGTCCTGAATTAGCCATAGATAAGGATCCATAAAAATTAAAATAATTTGGAGAAAATTCATCTTCAAAAGGAGAATTCCAAATAGACTCACCACCCATTCCTGTACCAGTTGGGTCTCCTCCTTGAATCATAAAATCCTTAATTACCCTATGAAATATAATTCCATTGTAGTAACCATTTTTGGCATGAGTAATAAAATTTTCTACAGTTTTAGGTATATCTTTTTCAAATAATTTAAAAGTCATATCTCCTTTAGTTGTTTTAATTATTACTTTTCTTTCTCCATCTTGAATTGTTTTTATTTTTTGTGATAAAGTCATTTCTACGCCTCTTTTTTAATTTTTCTTTCACTAATTTCTTTTAATATATTTTCTTTAAATTCAGCAAAAGATTTTATTTTTTGTTCTTGAGAACCAAATGTTCTTACATTTACAGATTTATTTTCTACTTCTTTGTCTCCTATAACGATTGTGTAAGGAATTTTTTTATTTGCTGCTTCACGAATTTTATATCCTAATTTTTCATTTCTATCATCTATTGAAACTCTTACTCCATTTCGTTTCAAATCTTCAAAAATTTCTTTAGAATATTCATAGTGATAGTCATTGTTTACAGGAATTATACGAACTTGGTTAGGAGCTAGCCAAGTTGGCAAATCTCCTTTGTATTCTTCTAATAAGAAAGCAACCAAACGTTCCATAGTAGAAACTACACCACGATGAATTACCACAGGTCTGTGCATTTTTCCGTCTTCACCTACATATTCTAATTCAAAGCGTTCTGGTAGTAAAAAGTCTAACTGAACTGACGACAATGTTTCTTGTTTTCCTATGGCTGTTTCTACTTGAACATCTAATTTTGGTCCATAAAATGCCGCTTCACCTTCTGCTTCAACATAATTAAGTTCTAGTTCATCAGCCGCTTCTTTTAACATTGATTGTGCATTTTCCCACATTTTGTCATCGTTAAAATATTTTTCAGTATTTTCAGGATCACGATATGATAGACGATAACTGTAATTTTCTATTCCTAAATCTTTATAGGCTTCTTGTATAAGTGCAACCGTACGTTTAAATTCATCTTTTATTTGGTCTGGTCTAACAAAAATATGGGCATCATTTAACGTCATACCTCTTACACGTTGCAAGCCACTCACCGCTCCACTAGCTTCGTAACGGTGCATCATACCCAACTCTGCTATTCTAATAGGTAATTCTCTATAAGAATGTTTTTCATTTTTATAAATCATCATGTGATGTGGACAGTTCATTGGACGTAAAACCATTTCTTCATGGTCCATAGTCATTTTAGGAAACATATCTTCTTGATAATGCTCCCAGTGTCCACTTGTTTTATACAAATCTACTGATGCTAAAACTGGTGTATAAACGTGATCGTACCCAGATGAAACTTCCTTATCTACAATATATCTTTCTATTGTTCTACGAATTGTTGCTCCGTTTGGTAACCATAATGGTAATCCTGCCCCTACTTTTTGGCTTGTTGTAAATATTCCCAATTCTTTTCCTAATTTTCTATGGTCACGTTCTTTAGCTTCTTCTAATTTTCTCAAATGGTCTTCTAAAGATTCTTTACTATAAAATGCTGTTCCGTATATACGTTGCAACATTTTATTATTACTATTTCCTCTCCAGTATGCACCAGCAACTGATAACAATTTAAATTCTTTAATTTTTGATGTTGATAGAACATGACCACCACGACAAAGGTCAGTAAATTCACCTTGCTTATATACTGTAATTTCTTCACCTAGTGGTAAATCATTTATTAGTTCAATTTTGTATGGGTCGTGATAAAATATTTCTAACGCTTCCTCTTTTGAAACTACTCTACCTTCAATTTTATGATTTTCAGAAATAAGTTTTTTCATCTCTTTTTCTATGTTGCGTAAATCTTCTTCATTTACTTTATATTCACAGTCAAAGTCATAATAAAAACCACCATCTATAACAGGTCCAACTCCGAAACAAACATTTTCTCCGTACAATCTTCTTAATGCCTGTGCTAATAAATGGGCAGACGAATGACGTAAAACATATAATGCGTCAGAATCTTTATCATCTGCCAATATTAATTTTAAAGAACCATCTTCTTCTATAGGTTTTTCCAATTCAATATAAGCATCATTTAATTTAGTAGCAACTACTTTTTTCTTCAAACTTACACTAATACTTTCAGCTACTTCTAAAGCTGATTTATTTTCATACTCTCTTATGTTCCCATCTGGAAATATTAATTTTACCATTTTATAATCTCCTTAAAATTTTTTTATAATAAAAATAAAAATCCCTACCTAGTTTATAACTAGATAGGGACGAATAAATATCGTGGTACCACCCATTTTTGAAATAAAAATTTCCTCATTTAACGATTAAAGCTCGTAAAACTTTATACAATTAAAATTACAAGGTAGTAATGAATAAAATCTTATAAGTATTTTCAGCACCATACTCTCTCTTTAATAAGTGATTTTATCATCGTGTCCTTTTTGTATAATCATATTATGCTAATGATTTTACCACAAAGAATAATTTTGTGCAAGAGGTAATTTTTTATTTTGTTCTTTCATTATCACAATCTAAATATATTGGACTTGCTAAATATCTTATTCTGTCCAAAATTCTCATAGCCTTAGTTTCATCAATAGTATTTTTAGTAACAGAAAGAAAATCGCTCAAATCAACAATACCTAAATTTGACGTGAAAAATGTTAATAAATTTTCTGAAGAACGATAATTTATAATAGGAACTAATATTTCATCACGAACAAACTCAGTAATATTTTCTGCACCTATATCGTCAATAATAAGTATATCTTGTTCTCTTATACTATCAATTACATAAGTATAATCACCACTAGAAATCATTGTTTTTATTTTGCGAACAAATTCCGGAAAATAAATTATTGCTGGTTCTTTCCCCTTATCTTTTAAATAGTTATAAACACAGCCCATTAAATATGACTTACCTATTCCTGTTTTCCCATAAACATAGATGCCTCGTGTTTGTCTACCAGCGAGATGTTCATCACAAATATCAATTAATTTTTTTGATAATTCTATTTTATTAATATTCTTAGAAACATTAGCAAAATTAGAGTATAAAATACCTTTAGATATGTATTCCGTTTTAATTCTATTAGACCATTTTCTTTCTTCATTTAATTTTTTTTGCTTAGGTGTTTCAGAAAATTCTAAATAAACAGTTCCATCATTATACTTTAATTTTGGTAAATATTCTATTTCTTTAGCCTTATTCTTGCTAAGATAAAAATCAAAAAATATCTGCTTATTATTTTCAAATATTTCATCATTAATATTATTTTTTTTTATAAATTTTAAAATATCCTTATCTTTTAAAATATTATTTGTTAAAAATTCTTCTACATTTATTTTTTCACTAAAGCTCTTAGTTATACTAGAAATTTTTTTCATTAATTAATTCCTTTTTCCTTCAAAAATTTCTCAAATTCATCATGAGAAATACTATCATTATTAGTTTCTAATTTTGTATCATTGCTCAAACTATTTAATTGCTCTTTTATATAATCAGGAGTTTGCACAATATGAGATTTTGAAAAATTACCTGGATTATTATAATTTTTACTTTTTGTTCTGTTAAATTTATTTTTATTGTAATTATCTCTTTGAGAATTTACAAAATTAATTGCATCTAAAGCACTAACCATTTTAGTTGACGACCAAGAACTTGCAATTTTATCAAAATAGTTAAAACTAGGTAATCCTTTAGAATTACTTTCACTTAGGGCATAATCTAAAAGAACATTAAGGACTCCCGATGTAAGATTATATTTATCTTGTAATTTAAAAATAATATTTTTGCTATCAATTTCAGATATAATTAAGCCCCATTTTCTATTTAAAAATTCTATATAATTAATATTATCTAGTAACTTGGCAAATTTTTCTTTTTCATCAAGTTCTCTTTCAAGATTATATGTATCAGCAAGCAAGTGTTTATTAATCATATTATCAAGTACAGGCGGTTTTTGTTTTTTTACCGTAACAAATAACTGATTTAAGTAATCTTTCAAAACTTCTATATTAATGGATGTTCCAGAAGTTATATCCTCAATAGAATGCTCAATAGCATCAGCCATATTTTCAGGACTTACCTTATACAAATGTGCTAAATTTAAAATATCCTTCTTAATTGAATTATCTTCTAATATCACATCTAAATACTTATTACTAAGTAGATAATTTAATTTTGAAAAATCAAAATAATATTGGTCTAAATTGGGACCATAGCTTATTTTAGAATTTTTATTTATATTATATTCTACTTCTTCATCAGAATAAACTTCTGAAAATTTAGCTGTAATATCTAAAAAATTTTCGAATGAAACTTTATTAAGACTAAATCTATCTTTAATTAATGTGTATGCTTCATAACCAATAGCATTTTGCAATAATTCTGACAACAAAGTATTATTTAAAAATTCGTAAAAATTAAGTGGTCTAAGAATTTTATATATGTAGAATTTTTTATTATCTTTCTCAAAGTAATATGTTTGTAACAATCCAAGAGCTTCTAATTTTTTTCTAATAAGAACAAATTGTTTAATATTTATCCCCAACATATCAATAAGTTCATAGTGAATGGAATTAACAGTCATATTCTTATCATTTAAAAGTTTAGTAGCAAGAAATTCATAAATTTTTATAGCGTTTGCACCAATTAAAGGTAAGTATAAAACATTTAGTTCTTTAGAATAATCAAAATTGTAATAATCATTATATACTAAATAATAATCTTTTTCTTGCAAGGAATTATTCATCAGTATCACTCATAACTTCAATAATTATTTGAATATACTCTAAAGCAAAAATAAAATCTTCATTAAATTCATATTTTATCTTGACGTTATTTTTTAGTGGAGCGTAAAAAGATTTAACTAAGACAGGATAAACATTATCTAATAATAATTTAGTATTATCATTCTCATATAAATCTCTCATAACTACAAATATTTTTCTAACTATGGAAATAAATTCACTCTTAGTAGGAGTTTTTATATTAGTATATGTATTGAATTTAGAATCAAAGCTTAATATATCTTTCTTATTCTCTTTTGCAACAAAATTTTTCATATCTTCAACTAAATCATACATATAGTTAAAAAACTTATTAACATCTAATAAATATTCATCACTAATTACTTTAGATTCACCTATAAATAAAAGTTCATTAATATTATAATCTGTTACAAATAAATACATTTTATATAAATCTGAAAATTCAATAGAATTAAATGTTCTATAATCATTTACTATATTGCGGATGCTTTGATTTTCTTTATATAAATTATAAATAGTATTTAACCAAATAAAATCATCTAATTTTTTATCATTAATCAAATTTATAAGATAATTATTAAATTCATATACTTCTTCATCTTTAAATAATAATAAAATATTACTTTCAATTTCATCAATTATGTTAAAAAATTTCTCAGCCTCTAATGAGTTAAAACCTTCTAAATTAAAGTCAGATTTTAAACTTGCCTTGATTTTAGTAAATAAATATTCACTATCATCATTTTGATCAATTCTTTTTTGAAATATAGTATTATAACCTGGTTTCTTAGAATAAAAATAGTTTTCTATTCCTTTATTAAATTTGAGTAAATTATTAAGTATTTTAATATAAGCTACCTTTATATTAAGTTCATTAAATGTAGAATTTATTTTTTCTAATGCTTCTAATATACTTTTTTTATTTTTTTGAGTTATAGTTAATAATTTTTCATCTTCAAGATACATAATAT
>NZ_JAHKEI010000009.1:0-74844 GCF_018790995.1 Gemella sp. zg-1178 | reverse complement strand
AACAACCGTTACTCCTAACGAAGTAACGGCTGTTGAACAATGGATAAATCGTTATCCACGTAAATTATTTAATTATGTATGTCCTTATGACTTGCCTGAGGTGGCTAACTTACTATTGTAATTTGCGAAAAAATTAAAGTTAATAAATTAAGATGGCAAGGTATAGGCTAAGGTTAAATTAACAGCATAAAAATAAAAAAAGAAAGTTTTAAAATGAAACTAGCCTCCTAATAGAATAAAAAAACAAAAAAATTTTTCATAAATTTTTTTTGTTATATTGCAAATGACATATTAGTATAGTATAATTATAAAATAAGATGATTATGGAAATAGAAGTTATTTTTATAAGGGAGTGTGAGTTCTGGTGGTAGTTACTTTATTTACATCTCCTAGTTGTACTTCTTGTAGAAAAGCAAAAGCGTGGCTAGTAGAACATAATATAGAATTTGAAGAGAGAAATATTTTTTCTGAACCCTTGACAATAGAAGAAATCCAAAATATTTTGTCAATTACGGAGCAGGGAACAGAAGATATTATTTCAGTAAGGTCAAAAACATTTCAAAAATTAAATATTGATATAGATACATTATCTATGAATTCTCTATATAAAATTATTCAGGAAAATCCTGGTATGTTGAGAAGACCTATTCTCGTTGACGATAAAAGGTTACAGGTTGGATATAATGTGGATGAAATAAGAAGATTTTTACCCAAAGAAGTTAGAGAGAATCAATTAAAAGAGATAAAAAAATATGGTTATTAAGCAGGCTAATTTTACCAGCTAATAATTAAAATTTACAAGGGTTGATTTTGTTATCAGCCCTTATTTTTTGATATAAAATATAAAATTAAGTAAGAGGTAGTATGGAAAAAGAAAATAAATTTATAACAGGAGAAATTCATTTTTTAGAATTAGTAGAAAAAAAATCATCATCATTAGTTTTTAAAACTGAAGACGGAAGAGAGGTTAATTGTAACGAGTCAGACCTTGAAAGTTTAGATGGGTATGAGGTGGGAGAAGAATATTCAATGTTTATCTACCCATCACGCAGTGGCAAATTATTTGGAACTCCTAATATACCAGATGTAATTTATGGAGAATACGGATTTAGTAAGGTAGTAAAAGTTGCTGATGATTATGTAGGTTTGGATATAGGATTTTCAAGAGAGATACAATTACTGGCAGAAGATTTACCAAAATTAAAATCTGTTTGGCCAAAAGAAAGTGATGAATTATTTATAACTTTACGTCGAGATTACAGCGGTCAACTTTTTGCACGTTTAGCAACAGAAACGATAGTAGAAAGTTTATATACAAAAGCTCCCAAAGAATTATTTAACAAAGAAATTGAGGCATATCCTTACCGTTTAATGAAGGTAGGAACATTTCTTTTATCAAAATACGGCTACAAAATTTTTGTTCACGAATCGGAAAGAAAAACAGAGCCACGCTTGGGTCAACTTGTTTCTGTAAGAATTATTGGAGTTAAAGATAATGGCGAATTAAACGGGTCATTTCTACCACGAGCCTATGAAAGAATTGACGCAGACAGCCAAGCCATACTAGACTATATCGAAAATAATAATGGCTACTGTGAATTTATCGATAAAAGTTCTCCAGAAGAAATAAAAGCAATATTTGCCATGAGCAAGGGAAGTTTTAAAAAGGCTGTGGGCAGATTATTTAAAAATAAAAAAATAACAATAGAAGAAGACGGATTATACAAAAGAAAGGGTATATAAAAATGAAAAAAACAAAATTAGATAAAAATATATTATTAGGTGGTATTGTATTAGACCATGAAAAATACCAAGTAGTTCACATGAACTTAAAAAAAGGAAATCAAACAGACAATTACAGTAACAATAGAAATATTTTGATTTTTAATGTTAGTGGGAAAATATCTGTTGCCAAAGAAGACAGTGTAGAAATTTTAAATGAATTTGAAATGCTAGAAATTCCAAAAGATACTATGCACATTATAACTTGTATAGATGACGCTCAAGTAGTTATCTTTAAAATATAAGATAGGTTCTATATGAAAATACACTTTTTAGGAACGGGAGCAGGTGTCCCGTCTAAATATCGCAATACACAGAGTATGGTTTTTAACTTTATGCAGGAACTTAAAGAATGTTGGATGATAGATTGTGGCGAAGCAAGCCAGCATAAAATAATGGACACAAGCATAAAACCATCAAAAATAAAAAAAATATTTATCAGTCATCTACATGGCGACCACATATTTGGCTTGATAGGTTTCCTATCTTCTCGTAGTTTTTTATTAAATAATGACAAGAGCGATTTAACTATTTTTGGTCCCAAAGGAATAGAAGATTTTGTCAATTTTAATATGAAGATAAGTAATTCAAAATTAAATTACAATATTACCTTTATTGAATACCAAAATGAAGAACGTATCTATCAAGATGACAGAGTTCAAGTAGAAATTTTTCCTCTTGTTCATACCATTCAAAGTTACGGTTTCAAAATAAAATTTAAAAATCAAAAGGGAAGTTTAAAAGTAGATAAATTAAAAGAATGTGGTATAATGCCAGGTAGCATTTATAAAACTATAAAAGAAAATGAAGAATTTGAATTTAATAATCAAATATACAAGTCAGCAGATTTTTTAGAAGAGGACAAAAAAGGAAAAACAATTACACTTATTCCTGATACGGTATATTTTCCTGAATTAATAAACTTTATACAGGGAAGTGATATAATAATTTCTGAGTGTACATATTTGAAAGCAGAAGAATTAGATTTAGCAAAAAAACATAAGCACTTAAATATTATTAATATATATAACTTTTTAAATTATATAGAATTTGATAAAATATATTTAACACATATCAGCTCACGCTATGACAAAAAAGATATAATAAATATTCAAGAAAGTCTAAAAGAAAAACAAATATTCATAGCTAATGATTTAGATGAATACGACTTATAAAATTTATAAAGAGGTGTAAGTATGACTAATTTAGAAGAAAAAACAATAAATAAAACAACTATTTATAATGGTAAAGTATTAAATGTTGAAGTCCACGATGTCAAATTGCCAGATGGAAGTCTATCTAAGAGGGAAATTTTACGCCATAACGGAGCAGTTGCAATTCTTGCGGTTACCGACAAAGAAGAAGTTCTTATGGTAGAGCAATATAGAAAAGCTGCTGAAATAGTTACCTTAGAAATACCAGCTGGCAAGGTAGACCTAGGTGAAGACAGATTAGAAACTGCTTTGCGTGAATTAAAAGAAGAAACTGGTTATCAAGTAGCCAAAGAAGAAATAAAAAAAATATGTGATACACATGTTGCTGTTGGTTACAGTTCAGAACTAATTACAATTTATTTTGTAGACAACCTAACAGATGATAAATTAGGTAATCTTGCCCTAGATGAAGATGAATTTTTAAATGTAAAAAAATATAAACTAGATGAAATTTTTACTTTATTAGATAATAATACCATTACTGACAGTAAAACAATCATAGCTTTACAATGGTTAAAAAATATAAGGGGTTGTGTTAAATGACTATCTATAAAGATATAATAAAGACTTTACAAGAATCAACCTATAAACTAACACCACAAAGAGAAGTTATAGTAAAAGTTCTTGTAGAAAATAGCAAAGAACATCTTAGTGCTGAAGAATTATATTTTATCTTAAAAGAAGTTAATCCAGATATCGGCTTAGCAACAGTATATAGAACTTTAGATATATTTTACGACTTAAATATCTTAGAAAAAATAACATTCGGCAATGGTATTGCAAAATATCATCTTCGCCAAAAAGTAACACCAGGTATGCACCACCATTTAATTTGTACTTGTTGCCATGGCGTTCAAACAGTTCAAAATCCTATATTCAATAAACTCATAGCCTATGTAGACAAAGAATATGGTTTTGCAACTCAAGACAACACCATAGCAATTTACGGAACTTGTAGTAAGTGTAGAGAAGAACAAGGTAGCTAGTATGAAATTAGAAAAAATTGATAAATTTTTATTGCTAATAGCTAACTTAATTTTTGCTATTTACATATTTTTAATAGCTGTCTGGGTAGGTTCTTTTAGAGAATATGCTTCAACAGATTATTTAAGAGCAAAATTAGTTGCTCAACTAAGAGAACAAACTAAAATGACAATGGATAGTGCAAATGTTTCTACTAAAGACTTGAATTACATAGTAGAAATTATGGGTAAATTATCCTATTTATACATAGGAGTATTTATATTACTACTTGTGTTTATAATATTTTTACAATTTAAAAGTAAAAGTCGTTATATCTTTGGCTATGTTTTACTCATATACACAATACTCATTACCATATTTACCTTAGGAATATTGTTTATTTCCACTATAATTTATTTTTATGTAGGCCTAAAATTACTACTTAGAAGTCGGCAAACTTGATGTGATAGAACTTGCTAAAACAAATTCTTCCCTATTAGGTATTCTAGGCTTAGCTAGCCTACTAATTTTACAAAAAATAAAAAATATAAAATAAGAATTTTTAGAGACCATATTATAGTCTCTTTTTTTGAACTTGTATTCTATCTATATTTATAATAAAATACTATTGAATGGAGAATATTTTATGATAGTTTATTTTTTAGCAATATTATTTTTACTATTATCAAGTTTTATAAAATGTCTTGTCGATAGCAAGTTAAATAAAGAATTTTTTTATCGCAGAAGCCAGTGCTGTAACTGTAATAAAAAATTAAATTTTATCGACCTAGTACCAGTACTTAGCTACATATTTTTAAGGGGAAAATGCAGATATTGCAACTATAAAATACCAACAGATGTATTTCTTTATGAAGTATTTGCCCTTGTTATTTCAATAATATATCTGGCGACAGTAGACAAAGTTTTGTTCTTAAATTTTTTTGATTATTTTACAGTAATGTTATTAATTTTTATTGCAATAGAAGATATAAAAAAATTTGAAATAGATGAAAAATTACAAGTTATTTTATTAGTTACTAACATAGCTAATATATTTTCAAAAAATAATTTTAGTAATTTGAAATATAGTATCTTGCTAGTAATAATGTATCATATAATTTATTTTATTTTAAAAAGTGGTATAGGTTATGGAGATATTAAATTATTTTCTATTTTGTGCCTCACTTTGAATTTTTTTGACGGGCTGTATCTATTTTTATATACATTTATTTTAGCTGGCTTTTTTAGTATATACTTAATCCTTGTCAAAAAGATTGATAGAAAAACAAAAATCCCCTTAGCACCCTATATATGTCTAGCCTATATTATAGTTTTAATAAATGGAGAAGTTTTGTTATGGTAAATAATATAAAAATTAAAGATTTAGATTGTGAAGATAGACCGAGAGAAAAATTAAAAAAATACGGAGCTAGTAATCTTTCTGATAAAGAATTATTAGCCATATTACTTAGAACAGGTACGCAAAAATTAAACGTTATAGAATTGGCAGAAAAAATATTAAAGGATATTGGTGGCATAAATAATTTACGCTATGCAACCTTTAATGAATTGCAAAAACATAAGGGGATAGGTCAAGTCAAGGCTATAAATATTTTAGCAGCTTTAGAATTTGCCAAGAGAATTTTTACAGAAGACATATCAGAAGAAGTAGCCTGCGACAATCCACAAGTAGTAGCAAATTATTTTCGACATAAACTATCAACTTTAAAACAAGAAGTTTTTATTGCTGTCGACCTTAATACCAAGGGGAAAATTCTTGAAGAACGTGAAGTTTTTAAGGGAAGTTTATCATCTTCTTTGATACACCCAAGAGAAATATTTAAAAATTCTGTAAGAAATAGTGCTGCCAGTATAATTTGCCTACATAATCACCCGTCTGGAGATGCCAGCCCATCCAGAGAAGACATTAAAACCACATATAATTTAATAGAAGTTGGTGAAATATTGGGAATAAGTTGCTTAGACCATATAATTATTGCCAAAAAAGGATATTGCAGCTTGATAAAGGTGCTTAATATCTTAGCCAAAGAAAAAATTTCATTAGAGAATTTAAGCAGTGAAATATTAGAAAGAATATTAAAACAATATAATTTGGTGGAAAGTTATACATAAATAAAGAGAATAAATTAATTTTCTAGTAGGTTTTAAATTATTTGAGATAAAGTCTATTAAAGAAAAAGGAGAAAAATATAAAAAGAAAAACTTATATAATTATAGTTTTATTCATAAATTTTATACTAGGTGTATTAATATTTATACTTGTTAATACTAAGTATGAAAATTTAATAATTCTTGGAACTGTCGCTATACTTTTCTTGCATTCAGCTTATTTATTAATTATAAAAAAATTATAATTTATTGGCAGGTATGTAAGAAGGAGAATTTGAACGAAGACAAAACATTATAGAGGAAAAAGTTAAAAATGAAAAACTTTCCTGAATTTTAGGGTATATTTTTTTATTTTTAGAATTAGTTTTTTACTTTTAGCATATTTAAAATTTTGCTGAAATAAATTAGTTATTAGTAAAAATATATAACCAAAAATAAAAAATAAAATCTTTAAATATTAAACATTATAAATTCAAAATTTTAAGTGATTAAGAAATTCTTTGTAAATGATATAAACAATTTCAAAAAATAATGTAATATATATGCTATAATAGTGATAACAGAAAATTATATTTTAGTTTTTCATAAAATAAGAGCTTGATATGATTTTCAAAAATTAGGAAAGGATTTATTTAAAATGATATTAGAATTTCGTAATGTTCATAAAAGTTTTGGAGATACGCAGGTTTTAAAGGGTGTAAATTTTACAGCTAAGAGCGGTATAGCTAACGGATATTTGGGACGAAATGGTAGTGGTAAGACAACGAGTTTCAGACTTTTGTTAGATATTTTTAGGGCTGATAAGGGAGAAATTTTGTTAGACGGCAAGCCTATAGATAGAAAAAAATTAAAAATTGGTTATTTGCCAGAGGAACGTGGTATGTATGATGGTGTTGGTCTGGTTGAGCAGCTAGTTTATTTTGCCATGCTGAAGGGTATGGATAAAAAGACTGCAAAAAAAGAGGCGAAACGCTGGCTAGATTTTTTTGAATTAGAGGATAATAAAAAACAATTAAAAACTTTGTCTAAGGGTAATGCTCAAAAAATTCAAATTATTCAGTGTGTGATTGACGACCCAGATATTTTAGTTTTAGATGAGCCTTTTAGTGGTCTTGACCCTGTCAATGTCGGAAAGTTAAAAGAAATTATTAATGATTTTTTAGCCCGTGATAAGCTGGTTATTTTTTCTTCTCATCAAATGCCAGTTGTTGAAAATTTCTGTGAAGATATTAATATTTTAGAAAAAGGTGAAGTGATTTTATCTGGAAATCTTGAAAATATAAAAAAAGATTTGGGAAATGGTAAAATGCTACTTAGTGTTAGAGAATTAACTAGAGAGCAACTATTAGAAGCTATCTGTTCTACTGCTATCGATGTTGAGTGTAGTTTAGAAAAAGATATGGTTTTATTGGATTTTAAATCAGCAGAGGCTAAGAAAGAATTGCTAATTTATATAGGTGATTTAGGATTTAATATTGAAGAGTTTAGCTTGTTTAAGCCTAGTTTGGAGCAAATTTTTGTAGAAAGAGTAGGAGGCAGTGATGAGTAAACTATTAACAGTATTTAATTTTGAATTTAAAAATTATTTCAAGAGAAAATCTACCATAGTAGTATTTGTTATTTATTTTGTTATAGCTTTTGGAATAACTTTTATTCCTGCTATAATTAATGGAGATAGTTTTGTAAAAAAATTATTTTCTGGTGAAGATAATAGTAATTTTCAGCGTAGTGCCTATATTGTAAAAGATGTAGCTATTGATAAAACTTATTTAAAAGACGCAAAGGAATATTCTAACAGAAGTCAGCTTGAACAAGATATTAAAGATGAAAAAATAGATGAAGCTATAATTTTATCTAATGATAATTATGAATATTTATCTAAGTCTAATAGTCTTACTCTTGGCAATACAGAGTTTAATAGGCTCTTTGATAATTTTGTTAGACAGTACGCTTATCAAAAAAATGGTTTAGATTTTTATAAGGTCGCAGAGGTAGAAAAAAATATTCCTAAAGCAAAAGTAACTGCAATTAGTGCAAAAGGTGATGAAGAAAATAAATTTGTTAATGTCAGCATTATTTATTTTTTATCATTTGCTCTGTATTTTATGATACTTATGTTTGGAAGTGTAATGGCTAGTAATGTAGCACGTGAAAAAACTAATCGTGCTATGGAATTATTGGTAGTAACTGTTAAACCGACAATATTAATAGTTGGTAAGGTGCTAGCATTTTCTTGTATAGCTGTAACCCAAATATTATTAATGTGTGTTTCCTTATTAGCTGGTTTGAAATTAAATTTACCAAATTATTCAGAAGCTACGAAAATACTTGTTAGTAACCTAGATTATAGTTTAATTTGGGTATGGGTTTTATTCTCCTTAACAGGTCTAGTTATGTTTATGTTTTTATTCTCAGCATTTGCATCTTTAGTAAGTCGTATCGAGGAAGTTAATACTGTAATGATATTTCCTACTATGATTTTTATCTTTGCTTTCTTTTTAAATCTTTTCACTATGAATGACGCTGGCAATGGAAAATTTGTTGAGATATTATCATACATCCCCCTAACATCTTATTTTTCTATGGTAACCCGCTATGCTTTAGCAGAAGTTAGCATGATTGAGTTGTTTGCATCTTATGCTATACTTTTAGCAACAACATTTTTAATAGCTCTTATTTGTATAAAAGTTTATCGCAATGCAACTTTAAGATACGGTAAAAAACTTAGTTTCTGGAAAGTTGTTCGTAATAAATAATAATTTTAAAAAGTTTAGTCTTATACTGTTAAGATTAAACTTTTTATGTTATATTTAAGAAATTATATAGTAAAGAGGTAGTTATTATGACAATTTTAGAACCGACTATTCATGCGGCAAAAATAACTTATCAAGTAGAAGCTATGCGACTTGTGAATAGTAATAAAAAAGTGATAGTAAATTTTTTAGACCTACAAAAAAAACTTGGATTTTTTCCAAAAGAATTAGAATATATTAGCAGTTTTTATGACAGCAAAACAGGAAGTAGCGGAAGTTTTTTTGAAGATAGAAAAAGAAATAATTATATTTTAGCCTATACTGGTACTAATCCCTATACAGATTTTCAAAAAGATTTTGAAACTGACCTTTACAGTATTGCACTGGGTCAGGGTAGACACTACCGAGCTTGTATTAATTTTTATAAAAAAGTTAGGGACAGGTATGGGGATAATATTATTTTAACTGGGCATTCACTTGGTGGCAATATTGTTCAAAGGGTGGCAGTTGAATTTAACGTAAAAAGAAGTGTCATCTATAATTCTGCTCCACTTTATATAGAAAATGGTGTCGAACTTTTTATGGACGTTAGCCCGGAAAATAAAAATTTATATCTAAAAAGATTGAGGCGATACAAGAAAAATAAACTTGCAATAGAAAGTAAAATTGCTGATTTTTCAGGAGAGATTTTACATTTTTCTTCTCAAGATGATATTTTAAATCGTATTATGGCAGTTTTAAAAGATGAAACGGTATATTGCTGTAAAAATTATATTTTAAAAAATGCAGGCAAGCATTCCTTAAAGGCAATGATTACAAATTCGCAGCAACTTATCTGTAATATTATTGAGGGCAAGGAATATGAAATTTCTGCTTTGGCAGAAAATTATTCTTTGCCGAGCAAGCTAGAAACAAAAAGTATGTTGCAAGTGGCTAGTAATGGCGACTTATCTTTAGAATATTTTGCTAGTATGTTTATAGGTTCTAGTGGTGTTTTGAATTTGGTCGGGACTATTGGTCAAGATGTAGATATTAGTAAATTTATTAGATACTTACTTTCTAAAATAGAATAATAGCCATTCCGATTTAGTTGTAATATATAATTTTATATTTTACTTAAAACTTTTTTATTACGATTTGTAAAATTTTTGGAATAAGGGTTTTAAAAAGTAAATCGTAATGATTTCTTTAAAAGGAAAAAGTATTGACAGAAAATATAAATCGTAATATAATAAAGATCCAATAAAAATAATAATTAGTAGGAGGAAGAAAATATGGAAAAATGTAAATGTGGTTGTGAAAAAGTAGGTTGTACTTGCCAAGAAAAATGCGACTGTGGTTGCCATAATGAAAAAGCAGATTGCACTTGTGGAGATTGCAAGTCTGGCAACTGTGACTGCCAAGAAAAATGCGACTGTGGTTGCCAGAAGGCGGCATAAAATTAAGACTATGATTATTTTTAATCATAGTCTTTTTTATTATCGGCAAATGAGATTTTTAGTTATCAGCGAATAATATTTTAATTATCAGCGAATAATATTTTAATTATCAGCGAATGATTTTTTAATTATCAGCGAATGATATTTTAATTATCGACAAATGAGATTTTAATTATCGACAAATGAGATTTTAATTATCGACAAATGAGATTTTAATTATCGGCGAATGATATTTTAATTATCACTAAGTAAATTTTTAATCCAGCTACTAGCATTGGCTAAATCATTTTTGTCAGGGTGAGCTTTAGAATCCTATAGCCATTAGAGCATAGGTTGGTCTATCTTATGAATAAAATTCGGTTCTCGCCATGTTAAAAATTTGAAAACTATTAATATTTTGGGGTCTATTTTTCCTTGACAGATAAAAGTTGTTAAAATTTCATTATCTTTTTCTTGCATATATTTTAAATAGTTGTCTATGGAATCTTTTGCGTGATAGTGGTAATTTGGCAGACCGCAAGTCATAAAGAGGGCAACTTTTTTCTTCTCAATTTTTTGTTCTGCAATAAATTTTTGCATATTTTTATTGACTGTAGCCTTGTCGACCCAGCAACCCAAAATATATAAATCATAGTCAGTCAATGTTTTTTTAACTTTTCTAATGTCATAAATATCTACTTCATACCTATCTTTTATACTTTAATACATGGCTAGAGCAACTTTTTTTGTATTTTTAGTTTTTGATGAATATGCTAGTAGAATTTTCATTGCTATACTCTCCCTCGACCTACTTATTAAATAAATTATAGCATAAATTTTTTGTCGGGTAAATGATAAACATTATCAAGTATTTTAAAATTTTTATTGTGATAAGTTAAAAATTATTTTAATTATTTAGAAGATATATAAGATTTACGATAATATTTTTTTAATATTCGAAAAACTATTACAAAATAAATTGTCAAAAGTACATTATTAATTTTAATATAATTTAACTTACACCGCAACTTTACTAGGAAAATTTTGAGCATATATTTAATATTTTAAAAATATTAGCTTTTTTTATAGTTTACTTTTAATTTAAAATATTTATTTTATTATTGATTTTTTAATTTTATTTTGTTATTATATTATGTAGAAAGGAAGATTTTAGATGATGAATATTATTATAATTTTACTTGTTATAATTATTTTGCTTTTACTGTTTATTATTTTCAGCAATTTTAAAAAAAATAACATAGAAATATTTGGTGATGATATGCTTGCAAATATTATTATAATCAGTGGAATTATATTAGGAATGGTAACAACAATTTATCATATAATGAAATATTAAAAAAATTTTATAAAATTCAGAACAGTATTTTAATAATTATTATTAACCTAGTTTTAACTTATATTTTAGGATAAGGCTATATGCTGTCAAGAGATTATTAGAAAATTATTAAAAGTTGTAGAATATGTTTAGTAAATAAGCTAGCCTATAAATAATTCAAACAAATTATTACCCTAAGACTAAATAATAAAAATTATTCTGGCGGCAAAAAAGAAAAATCTAAGTATTATATTTACAATATCGAAGAAAATTAAAAAAGAGTGATACTAAAATCGCTCTTTTTTGTTTGGAATTAGCAAAGTTTTTTTGTTGTTAATTTTTTGTTATAATTAGGTATAATATTTTATATTGATTATATGAAATAAAAAATTTAATTTGGGGTGAGTTTTTGAAATTTTTAACGAATGAAGAAGTAAAACAAGCTAAAAAAAATATTGATGTGGTAAAACCCTACAAGACTACCAAAGAAATTATTTTTTCAAATGTCTTTACCTTTTTTAATGGTATGATTTTAGTTTTAGCATTTTTTGTAGCAACAACTTTAAGATTTGAAAATTTACTTTTTGTTCTTGTTATAGTAATTAATACTGTTATAGGAATTTATCAAGAAGTAAAATCGAAAAACGCCTTAGAAAAACTTAGTCTGATAAGCAGGGCAAAGTACAAGGTTAATAGAGATAACAAGGTTCAAGAAATAGATATATACGAAATTGTTTTGGGAGAATATCTAAACTTAAATCTTGGCGACCAAATTCCTTGTGATGGAGTTTTGATTGCTGGAGAAATAGAAGTAGATGAATCTTTACTTACTGGTGAAAGTGATAATATTTATAAAAAAGTTAATGATAAGCTTTTGAGTGGAAGTAATATTGTCAGTGGTAGTGGCTTGATGAAAGTTACGGCAGTAGGAGAGGATAGTTATATTAATAAGTTGGCTCAGGACAGTAAAAAGTTTAAAAAATATCCGTCTAAGTTAAGAGATTACTTGAATACAATTTTGAAATATATTTCTTTTTTATTAGTTCCAGTTGCTATTATACTGTATCTAAGAGGTAAGTTTATTGGTTTAGACTATGTAGATATAGTTTTAAATAGTGCAGGTGCCTTGGTAGGTATGATACCAGAAGGACTAGTTCTTTTAGTTAGTGTTTCCTTGGCTGTGTCTGCCTACAAGCTGACAAAAAAGAAAGTTTTGGTACAAGAATTATATTGTACAGAAACTCTGGCTCGTGTAGATGTTTTATGTTTTGACAAAACAGGAACAATCACGACAGGAAATATGAATGTTGTAGCAATAGATGAATTAGCAAAAGAAAAATTATCTAGCTATCTAGCCTATTTTGATGATGAGAATGCAACATCAAGAGCCTTAAAAAAATATCTGAGACTAGAAAAAAAATGGCATGTAATTAAAAAAGGAGCATTTTCTAGTAGGGATAAATTTTCTTACATTCAAGTAAAAGATGAAGGAACATATTTTTTTGGAGCTTTTGAATTTTTGAATATAAAAGAAAAATTAGCAAGTAATTTTGAAGAATATAAAAATAATGGTTATAGAATTTTAACTTTAGCATTTAGTAAAGACTTTATAGATAAGCCTAAAGATACAGAGTTAATTGGCAATGTAGTTTTATCTGATGAAATTAAGGAAAATACAAAACAAACTTTTGATTATTTTAACAGTCAGGGTGTAGACATAAAAATAATTAGCGGCGACAACCACAAGGCAGTTTTGGGTGTTGCCAAAAAAGCTGGTTTTAATAAAAATGCTCTGGCAGTAGATATGACTAAAGTCAGTGATGAAGATTTTGAAAGTGTAGTTTTAAATAATCAAATTTTTGGTAGGGTTAGTCCTAATCAAAAAGAAAAAATGGTTGAGATTTTACAAAAAAATGGTAAGACGGTTGCCATGAGCGGCGATGGTGTTAATGATGTTTTGGCACTAAAAAAAGCTGATATTAGTTTTGGTATGAAAGAAGCGACAAGTGCAGTAAAAAGTGTGGCTAATATAGTTTTACTAACTGATGATTTTGGAGTTTTTTATAATATTCTTATGGAGGGACGTAGGGTAATAAATAACATTCAAAAGGTGGCAGCCCTATTTTTAACAAAAACATTTTTTTCAATTTCTTTTGCCATATTGTCGGTAATATTTGCAATGAAATTTCCTTTTATTCCTATTCAATTTACAGTTATTTCTGCACTAACTATAGGAATACCCTCATTCTTTTTAACCTTTGAAGAAAATAAGCAAATAGTTAAAAATAATTTTATGAAAGAAGTTTTGACTAATGCAAGTTTGGCTGGGAGCATTCTTGTTGGAGCAGTCTTGCTGGTCAATATTTTTCAAATTAATTCAAGTATAGCCTTTATATTAGCCCTACTTAATGGACTACTTATGGTTTACAGGGTAAGTTTACCCCTTAATAGCCATAAAAAATTATTATTATATCTTTTAATTTTAGGTGGGGTCTTGGGTGTTTGTGCCAATATTTTTATTTTAGAAAAATCTTTTGTTAGCCTTACTCTTAAAGATATTATTTTATTACTTATTACATTTATTTTTGTAGTAACTTTGCATTTGCTAACCCTAAAAAAACAAGTTAAGTATGATATAAAAAAATAATTTTGCTAGCTATTAATTAAAAGAAAATTTTTATTTTATTAATTAATTACAAGCATTAATTTATAAAATTTTAGTAATTAATATAAATAATATGTATTTTAATTTTAATTTTCAGAAAAATTTTTAAAAAAACTATTGACGAAATTTTTAAATTTTGTTATACTCTCCCTAACATAAAATAACACGTTGATAAGAAAAGTAAAAGTGGCAGATTTTCCAGAGAGTCTTCGTTTGGTGCAAGAAGATAAAGATAAAACTTTGAAAATGGTCTTTGAGTGTTAGTGGTCGAATATTTTAGACTGCTACGGGCAAGCCCGATATAGCTTCGGAGTATAATACTATTTTAGTACGTACTTTAGTGAGATGATTTTTTAATCAAATCAAGGTGGTACCGCGTATATTAATAACGCCCTTGAACAAGTTTATTCTTGTTTGAGGGTGTTTTTTAATTCTACTTTTTCTTGGGCGTTTATTTTATAAATAATAATAAAGGAGAATTGTAATGGCAGATTTACTTAATATATACAAAATTTTAAAATCAAGAAAGTGGGTTAATCTTTCTCATCAAATAGATGAAAATTCCCCACACTTTCCAGCTCTACCCGTTTTGGAAAAAGTAGACTTGTTCACTTTAGAAGATGGCTTTCACGTGCAAAAATTTTCTGTGGTTGGGCAGTACGGTACGCACATAGATGCTCCTATTCACTTTGTCAAAGGTGGAAGATATTTAGATGAAATAGCTTTAAAAGATTTATTGTTACCCCTATATGTAATTGATAAGTCAAAAGAAGTTGCTGAAAATAATGATTATGAAATAAGAAAACAAGATATTTTAGATTTCGAGTTAGAGTACGGAAAAATTTTGCCAGGATCGTTTGTAGCCTTTAGAAGTGATTGGTCAAAACGCTGGCCTAGTCAAGACAAGATAAGAAATTTAGATGACAAAGGCGTGCAACGCACACCTGGCTGGTCAAGAGAAGCCTTGGAATTTTTAATTCATGAAAGACAGGTCAAGGCTGTTGGCCATGAAACTTTGGATACTGACGCAGGTTTGACAGTAGCTAAAAAAGGATTTTTATATGAAGAATATTACCTACTAGAACAAAATATTTACCAAGTAGAAGTATTAAATAATTTGGACAAGTTGCCAGCAGTGGGTGCCTTAATATCTATTGCATATCCTAACTGGAAAGAAGCAACAGGTTCACCCGTCAGAGTAATAGCAATATTACCTGAAGAAGAATAAAATATAAAAAATATTATTAAAAAATTATTATTTAAGGAGATTTTAAAAATGACAGAAATAAAAAAATGTAATTGTAATTGTAGCGGACATAACGCACCATTTAGAGCTGACCATGTTGGTTCCTATTTAAGACCAAAAGAATTGGTAGAAGCTAGAGAAAAATTTTCTCAAAATTTAATCACAAGAGAAGAATTAACACAAGTAGAAAACAAGGCAATTAAAGAATTGATAGCCAAACAAAAAGAAGTAGGACTAAAAGGAATTACAGACGGAGAATTTCGTCGTGCTTATTGGCACCTAGATTTCTTTTGGGGATTAAATGGAGTAGAACACACGCAAGCTAAAATAGGTTATCAATTTCATGATGAAACAACAAAACCAGATTCAGCTGGCTTGACAGGAAAAATTTCTGGAGAAAATCACCCCTTTATAAATCATTTTAAATTTGTTAGAGATGAAGTTGGTAAAGACGCAACACCACGTCAAACTATTCCAGCACCTGCACAATTTTTTAGAGAACTTATAAGAGATGCAGAAAATACAGCAAATACTTTTAATGTTTATCCAGATAAAGAAGAACTTTTCAGAGATATTATAAAAGCATATAAGACGGTTATATTTGATTTATATGAAGCTGGTTGCCGTAATTTACAATTTGATGATTGTACTTGGGGAGCTTTGTCAGATGATAACTTGCTGGGAAAAGTAGCAAACGCTAATTGTCAAAGTATAGAGGAAGTTAGAAAAGATTTATCCGCTGATTTTATAAAATTAAATAATGGAGTTTTAGAAGGCTTGCCAGAAGACTTGGTAGTAAATACACACGTCTGTCGTGGTAACTTCCATTCTTCTTGGTTCTGTCAAGGTTCCTATGACAAGGTAGCAGACACACTATTTGCTAAAGAAAATGTAAATGCTTATTACCTAGAATTTGATACAGATAGAGCTGGTGGATTTGAACCTTTAGCAAAAGTTACACCAGGCAAAAAAGTTGTATTAGGACTTTTAACATCTAAATCTGCTACATTAGAAAATAAAGAAGAAGTAATAGCAAGAATAAAAGAAGCAGCCAAATACGTTCCACTTGAAAACTTATATTTAAGCACACAATGCGGTTTTGCTTCTACTGAAGAAGGAAATATTTTAACTGAAGAAGACCAATGGAAAAAAATTAAACTTATCCAAGAAATAGTTGCAGAAGTTTGGGGAGAATAAAAACAGATTTTATTTTTTAAAAAAATATTGTATAATATAGAATTTAAATTTAAAAATTAGGAGAAAAGTAACGAAAAAATTATTATAAATTTTATTTACGCTTATATTATCAGTTACACCTGTAGGTTGCAGTTCTACTTCAACTTCAACAGACACTAAACAAGAAAATAATTCAACTTCAACAAGTAATAAGCAGGAAGATAATTTTCAAATAAAAACCTTTAGTAAGCAAGATGAATTAGTAATTTCAGAATTAGTTTATGTTCATCAAGGATATAGGCTTCTAAAACAAACTGCTAGGAATACAATTAATTATAAGCAAGCAGATCTTTTAAAATAAGATATGTAAGCTAGAATAAATCCTCTAGCAGAACAATATAAGGGAATTTCTGGAATAACTCATAAAATAGAATATCTTGATGATGTAATCATAGAAAATTTAGAAGTAGACTATGCAAAAATAGATGTAGCTAAATCAATACAAGGACTAATTATTGACGGAAATACTAAAAATATAATTTTAGCTAAGAGTTAAGAATTATTATAAAAAGAAGGATATTTAGAGAAAAAATAGATAAACAAAAAAGCTAAGTAATTTTTTACTTAGTTTTTTATTTTGAAATTTGTGTGGATAATTTATTTTAAATTTTTTATGCTATTTTATTAAAACTATAAATTTTTGAAAGCTCTAATTTATTTATTATATCAAATATTTTGAAGAAATACAAGTCTTGTTTTTTTCTTTTTTATTTATTATAATCGGGATGTAGATAAAAGTATATACTTTAAAACAATTAATAATATTTATAAAAGGAGGGAAATATTATGAATAAAAAAATAAAAATAGCAAGTGCTGTAATTTCGGCTAGTTTATTAGTTTCTCCCATTTCAGTATTAATTAATCATTATGATAATGTGGCTAAGGCTAATAATTATTCAAATTTAAATATAGGAAAAATGCTATATTTAAATAAAAATGAACAATATGTAGTTGTTAATAAAAATGACTATTTTATTACAGAATATGTAGTGGATAATAAAAAAATTTATAGCGTTATTTTAAAAGGTAAAGAACATTTAAGTAAAGATGAAAAAGAAAAATATTTAAATTTAGCAAAAAAAGATATAGAAAAATTACCTCAAGATAGAGCATTCCCATTACTTGTAGTTATAACAATAGTTGCTGGATTAGCGACTGTCGTAGGGATATCGAATGATATATATAAAACTTATTATAAACCTGATATAGATGAAGTTTCAAGAGCAGAGTCTGTTCAAAATGGTTGGATTAGTATATCTAAAGATTATAAAACTATGTGGTTTTATAAAGAAAATGGAAATTTCAAGAGCGGTTGGCATTGGGATGATTATTATGATGGATGGTATTTTTTCTATGATATAAAATTTAGTTTTTTCTTAAGATCTGATGTTTACGCTTCATTAATGTATAATCCCAGATTTGAAAATAGTCCATGGTTAAAAATAAACGATAAATGGTATGAATTTGAAGATGGAGGAAAATTAATTCAATATTCTGGTTGGCGAGAATATAATGGTAAATGGTTATATCATTTACCAGGCGACTATGGGGCTGTTGCTGGTCAAGGTTTGTATATAGCTGGGACATGGTATGATTTTGATGAAAATGGGTATTGGGTGTAAAAATGGAAAATAAGATATCATTATTATTAAACTCTGTAACTACTTCATTTTCCACTATAACATTAATAGGAGCATATCTTTTGTACAAAAAAAATAAAGAAAAGTCTAATATTGAAAAGACTTATAAAATAATATTAATTTTGATATTATTAGTAATAGTAATGTCAACTATATTTCTTATAACTTCATACGTATATCAATTAATGAATATTGGATATATTTTTAGTGATAAAATATTTGAAAGATTTCTATTAATAATATTATTAATTAATGGAATAATTATATTAACACTAATATTAATTACATATAAACAAAATAGAAAATATTAATAAACAAACCTAGTTTCTTAATATTTTATAAAATTATAATTATGTTTATTCATAAAGGAGATTAGATTTATGAAAAAAATATCTTATTTAATTAATTATAATGGGATGAATAATTAAAAAATATTGCAGACACTACTTCACTCACAGTATTGTACATATATTAAATTTTGTATGAATATTTTATTAAAACTCTAAAATTTTTAAAACCCTAATTCACTAATTATATCAAATATTTTGGAGAAATACAAGTCTTGTTTTTTTTCTTTTCTATTTATTATAATTGGGGTGTGAATAAAAGTATATACTTTAAAACAATTAATATATTCATAAAAGTAGGAAAATATTATGAATACAAAAATAAAAATAGCAAGTGCCGTAATTTCGGCTAGTTTATTAGTTAGCCCAATTTCTACTTTAGTTAGCGGTTATGATAATGTAGCTAAGGCTAAAGATAAGACTTTTAATGAGAATACAATTAATAACGAAAATAACTCTTTTGAAATAGAAATTAACTTCTCTGAAATAGACATAGAAAGAGAACTTTATAATGCACAGATAAGATTAAATAAAAACTTAATATCTCAAGAAGAATATAATTTAATTGAAATGATACTAAAACCAGAAATAAAAATAAATCCTTATTTAAGGAGTGCATATTATCCAGAAACTAAAATTGGGTATATCAATTACTGGGGTGTAAAACATATGTACGAGAAAGGATTACGTTATGGAAAGCTAGCTGAAACTTTATCTTCTATTGCATTTGGGTTGATTCCTGGTGTAGGTTGGGGACTTTCAGCAATTTCAATAGCTGCTACTTATGGGGGATATAATTACTTAGAAAAAGTAGTTCAACAGGCATATTGGCAAGGAAAAGGAATAGATATATATATTATCAAATACACACAAGTATAATGAGTTTAAACAAAATAAGATTAGAGGTTATTTGATGTGAACAAAATAATAAATAAATATGATATAGTAATGTTTCTTATTCTTACCAGTATATCTTCAATAATATTAAAAAATAAATATGGAGTTTCTATAATTACGTTAATTATTTCTTGGACAGTATTACTTATATTTATGCTTATAGGTAGGTTTTTAATTATAAAAAATAAAAAATAAAAAATAAAAAATAAAAAATTACTAAAATATTTAAAAATAAGTAGACAGTAGAGAATACAATATTTTTTAATATTATTATTATTATTTTTATTATACCTGTATTGTATAATTATTTTATTATTCATAAAGGAGGTTAGATTTATGAAAAAAATATTTTATTTAATAATAACACTTGTATTAATTCTAACGGGATGTTCCAATTTTAAAAATAATGAAAAAAAATATCAATATGATATAGGGATTGTCGATAAAAACAAAATACTTTTATTTGAAGAAAAAAATAATGAATTAAATTTAGTAGACACTAAAGAGAGGTCTGGTAAGTATGGGTTCTTAAATTATGATTATATAGATTTGGATAAAAACCTGCTTATAAAAACTACAGTTATAGGAAAGCATGCTCTTTTGGCAAATATAGATAAGGATACTTTAGATATTAACTTAAAAAATGATAGTAGCGAACCCTATACATTTACTCACTACAAGGATAAAATCTATGCAACAGATGTTTTTACGGATAGATTTAACATTTATGAATACGATATGTCCTTTAAAGAATTGAGAAAAAAAGAAATAAAAAGAAGTGGTATCAATGTTACTAATGACATCATAGTAAAAGATGATATTATCTACTTGTTAATAGGTAATGTAGTAGAGAAACAAAATAAAAATATATTATTAAAACTAAATATGGATTTTGAAGTGCAGGAAGAAATAGATTTGAATTATGAAAATGGTGCTTATATGAGAATGGTTATGGATGATAATTATATCTATCTTAGTCAAAATTCTGCCGGCTTAACAGAAAGTAGAGAGCCGAGAGGTAGTAATAAAATACTAAAATTAAATTTAAAAAATAATAAGCAAGAATTTATAACTTTAGACTATAACTACCCCTTATATATGCATCAAGATGAAAAAAATTTAATAATAGAACATTACAATTTATATGTTCCCAGCCATGTTTTCACCATATACAATAAAAGAAGTGGCAAAAAAACCATCATAAACTTCCCAAATGAAAAACCTGGAGATGGAAACAGTCCATATTTTGCTCAAGATAAAAATAATTTTTACTTTTTATTTGAAAAAACAATATATAAATATAACAAAGAAACTTTTGCTGAACAAATATATGATTTATCTAAATTTAATGTAGAAAAAGCAAATGTGATGATTAAAAAAGACGACAAATAGTCGTCTTTTTTCTAAATAAATTCTTTTCTTATGAAGAAATTTTAAAAAATAATTTATTGCTAGTTAAATTTTATTTTAAAAATAATATTTTTGTTTTTAAATTTTTGATTGGTTAAATATTTTTCAAATAAAACTTTCAACTAGAAAAAACATTTTTATAATTTAAATTTATATTTATCTAAATTCCTTTGGTAAGGGTTTATTGAAAAGAGAAATTTATTATGTTTAATGAAAGTAAGAGATTGTAATTATATAGTAAATTTTAGGAGATAAGATAAATGAAATTACATAAAATTCTTTCGATGATAGTATTGTCAGCAATATTTTTAACTGCTTGTTCATCAAGTGGCAACCACCACAATTAGTCAGATTCTTTATGTGAATATAATCATTCTGCAAGTACAGAGCATTCTTTTAAAAAGATGTCAGGGAAAAAGAAAATATGTTGTTGTTTATACTAGGTCGATGGGATAATATTATTTTAGATAATATCAGTTATACTTTTGAAAAAGGGAAAAATACGCATTTCTTGCTTTGTTAGGTTCTGGCAAGTCAACGCTCTTAAAATTATTATTAAGAATTAATATTTCTAATGATGATAGTGTAAAAATTAATGGGATAGATATAAACTTAATAGATGATATGAAATTAATTAATAAATTTTCCTGCATAGACCAAAACGTTTTTGTTTTAAGTAAAGTATATTTAATAATATAAGTCTACATAATAATAAGTATTCCAAAGAAGAAATAATTAAATTAATGAAAATACTAGGACTGTATCATTTTATTGCCGAAATCGATAATGAAAATTTTATAAAAGAAAATGGAAGTAATCTTTCTTTAGGGTAAAAACAAAGAATATCAAGAGCAAGGCTTCTTATAAGAGCTTGCCAGCCAATATTAGCGGATGAAATGTTTCCTAGTTTAGATAATAATAATGCTTTAAATATTGAGAACTACTTATTAGAGTATGAAAACTTAACCCTTACCTCTATAACTCATAAAATAATGGCAGAAAGTCTAAGAAAATATTAGAAATATTAGTTTTAAAAGATGGCAAAATAATAGAGTGTGGTTCTTTTGAATATTTACTTAATCAAAAACCTCACTTTAAAAAATTATACACAGTGGAAAATATATAAAATTTTCTTAACAAAAAAGATGACTAACAAGTCATCTTTTTATTTTAGCAAGATTATATTTATTAGTGCTAAATTGCAGAAAATATTGCGATACTAGATGCAAACCAATTTGGTAGGTAAATAAACTATACTTTGATAATTAAACACTTTCTATGTTTATTTTTAGCACAATTAAATTTTATTTAAAATCTTTTATTAAGATTTTAGTATGAATTTTTACTTATAGACTTTGTTTATTTTCTTTTACAAGCTAGAAGTAAATTAATTTATTCTCTTCTAGTATTTAATTAACAATAAATTAAACTAATCGATATTTTAAAAGTTTTAAATACTATTTCACTAAAGCTAGAATAATTTCTAATTATTTTTTCTAGCAGATAGTATTTCAATTTTCAACTAACTTTTTCAGAATATTAACTGAAAAAATAGAAAAATAATTTTTATTTTTATTTGAATATAATTTTATATTTGATATTAAAATTTAATGAAAGCAGAAAAATTTTATATTTCTAGTGTTTTGACAGTATCTTTTAGTGAGTAGATAACATCTTTTCTTTCTATTATAATATCAATTTTTTGGGAAAGATTTTTATTATTTTTAATATTTGTTAAGAGTTCGCTACTCGGATTTATTGCCACAGGATTTCCAACCCGGCTAAGCATTTCATAATCTCCGTTAGTATCGCCATAAGCGTAGGAATTTTCTAAGTCTATTTCATAGGTCGCTATAAGTTCATCAATCATATTATTTTTACTCTGCGAATCCCACATAGGAATTACCTTACCAGTAAAGATATTGTCTTTTATAATATAGCCGCTACCAACGCTTAAAAAAACTTCGTGTTTTTCTCCCATTTTTTCGACCAAAAAGTCTGGACTACCCGAGATGAAAAATACTAAATGCCCTTGTTCTTTGTGTTTTTTAATAATATTTCTTGTATACTTATAAACCCTATCAGCCTTTAATTTTATCACCTGCTCGGCAACAAAATCTAAGGTGCTTTTTTCAAGGCCAGTTATTGCCTGAACATATTTATTAGATAGTTCAAACAAATAACCGTCGTAGTCATCTTCCCTATTGTCCCAAGCCTGATACAAGTGGCGAATGTCGTTTACCCAAATTTTATTGTCCAATATTTCATATTTAATTAATTTTTTAAAGTGTTCTGTCATCAAGGAATCACGATAAAGAGTTCCATCTATATCAAAAAAAGCTGCTATTTTCTTTGCCATGGTTACCTCCTTTTAAATTTTTCTTATCTTATCACATATATTTAAAATAAGCAAATAAAGAAAGCTACTATTATTTAGTAAATAGGGATTTGTAATAAAATAATTTTTTGCAATTAAAATTTCTTAGACAAGATATTACATCTTGAGATTTTTAAAAACTTTAGCAAGGTAAAAAATAGTTTATAAATAGAGAAATATGTAAATTTAATTTGTATTTTAATAAAGTAAAAAAATTGTTCAAAAGTATAAATTCAAAAATCATAAATTTAAAATAATTTTAAGTCTTTTTTGTTTTTGTTTATATATTTTTACTAATAACTAATTTATTTCAGCAAAACTTTAAATATGCTCAAAGGAAAAGAAAAAATTTAACAAGTAAAAATGTTATATATGCTAAAATATAAATATTTATGTTAAAATAATTTTATAAAATTAATAGGAGGTTATTATGACAATTTTACCAAATTGTCCAGAATGTAAATCAGAATATACTTATGAGGATGGGGCTTTATTTGTCTGTCCTATGTGTACTTATGAATGGACTGCAAATGATATAAAAGAAGACGAAGAAAAAGTTTATAGAGATTCTAAGGGAAATATCTTGCAAAACGGAGATACAGTAACAGTAATAAAAGATTTGAAAGTAAAGGGAGCCTCATCAGTTTTAAAACAAGGAACACGAGTAAAAAACATTCGTTTAGTGGAGGGCGACCACGATATAGACTGTAAAATTGATGGTTTTGGAGCTATGAAATTAAAATCAGAATTTGTTAAGAAGATATAGAATATAAATAAAAAACATGAGAAATATTATTAATAATATAAAAAATTTTTTAAATATACTATACAAAAAATCAAATAAAAGTAGTGATAATAAAATAATAAATTATCCTAAAATATATATATATAATGAATAAACAAACAGATTTAGACTATATAGAGAAACTTATTTTTGATTTAAATAAGGAAAATTTTGGTATAAATTCAGATGATTTTGAATTTTTACTTGATGAAAATTTTAGCTCTAAAGAAAATCTTTTTTAGGATATAAGGCTATATTAGTAATTACAGAATCTATGAGTCTTGAAGGTCGTACACTTATTAAGCTCTATTGAACTAAATTAATTCTAACTCCAAAAAATTAGGTATTAAGGCTTCTATTGAAAAAGCAAAAGAACTAACAGAAAAATACGAAAATGCAATTATTTTAAGTCAATTTGATAATCCTGCAAATCCAAATTATCACTATAAAACAACTGCAAAAGAAATTTTAGAACAAGTACCTAATGTTGATATTTTTGTTGCTGGAGTTGGTACTGGTGGAACATTTACAGGGGTAACTAAGTTTCTAAAAGAATCTAAAAAAGATTTATTAGCAGTAGCACTTGAGCCAGCAGAATCACCAGCAATTTCTAAAGGTGAAGCTGGAGTACACAGAATTCAAGGTATAGGCAGAGGTTTTGTTCCTGGTAATTTCAACAGAGAATTAATGATGAAATTTTAACAAGAACAAGTGAAGAAGCTATTGAAGAAGCTAAAAACTTTATGCTGACAAGAGGCATTGGTCTAGGTATTTCATCAGGAGTCGTAATATTAGGAGCTAAGCGTGCAGACGCTAAGTACCCAGAAAAAACAATAGCTAATTTTACCAGACGGAGCAGAAAAATATTTCTCAATGTATGAATTTGAGGATTTAAAATATATTAACTAATTAGGTAATATAACTATTGGAGAAAATAGTAAAATATCTACTAATCTTGTTGTAAAAAAGACGTTCCTAAAAATTCAGTAGTATATGACCACAGATCAATAGTAAAATTACAAAATGAAAATTAAAAAACTGGTTAATGGATTTAAATCCACTCATCAGTTTTTATTTACTATATTAACAACTTCTGGAGCAAAAATATTTTTTTCAATACACTTAAGTCTGCCGTCTTCATTTCTTTCAAATAAGGTTAGATTATCAGATTCTTGATGTCCTACAAGTAAAAATTTATCATCTGAAGATAAATTAAAATCTCTAGGCACACTACCCAAGGTATCAATAGTTTGAATATGATTTAATAAGCCATCATCTTCAATTTTAAATGCTAGTAAAACATCTTTTCCTCGGTTGCTAGCATATAAATTTTTTCCGTCCTTAGTAATGCGTATAGCTGCTGCCCATTTTTTTTCATCATTTTCTACTAGGGCGATACCATCCTTTTTAGTAAAACTTCCATTAATTTTATCAAAATTTAATATTTCTATGCTGGCATTTAGTTCACATATCAAGTAGGCTATATCTTTTTGAGGATGAAATACTAGGTGTCTAGCCCCGCTTTTTTCTGTTGCCTTGTAGGTTGCGACCTTAAGTAATTTTTTATTTTCTATTTTATATGTTATTAGGCTGTCAGTTCCCAAATCGCAAGCTACAATAAATTTTTTATCAGAACTAAAATTGCTGTAATGTATGTGGGATTTTTCTTGAGAACCTAATGAACTTTTGCCTTCATGAATTATTTTATCAAGTAAAATTATTTTGTCCTTATTAATTTCATACAAGATAAGACTAGCTGTATGGTAATTAGCTGTTAGTAAAAAATTATTTTTTTCATCATAGGCTATGTAGCAAGGACCAGAATTTTCTGAATGATGGTCGGCTATTTTTTTACCATTTTTAAAATATGTAAGTCCTCCTAAAGATTCTTTAGTAGAAACGGTAAAAATATTTTCTTTGCTAGTTACTAAATATGTAGGATTATTTACTGAATATTCTAGTTTCAAATCAAATAATTTTTTATTTACTTTATCAAGTTTTATAGAATAAATTCCTTGACTAATTCTTTTGGTATAAGTTCCTAAATAAAATTTTTCAATCATTAGCTACCTCTAAAATTTATTTTATCTAATTATATAATATTCTAGCTTATAATTCTAATTTTATATTTAAAGTATTTTTAAAATTTAATAATTATTTTAGCTTGAAATTATATTCTAAAATTTTAAAAGAAGCCTTGGATCTTAGCTTGATAACTTTTTTTTATTTTGATACAATTTAATTAAAAGTATAGTAAGGATAAGTGTAAATGACAAATCATGATTACTTTATGAGCATTGCTTTAGAAGAAGCTAGACTTGCCTACCAGAAAGGAGAAGTTCCTATTGGTGCTGTCTTAGTTGTCGATAATAAAATTATTGCTAAGGCACACAATACCAGAGAAACAAGCCAGCAAGCCCTAAATCATGCAGAAATTTTGGTGATAAATGAGGCTTGTAAGAAAATAGGATTTTGGCGACTTGATAATAGTTTTTTATATTCTACTGTTGAACCCTGCGTTATGTGTAGTGGAGCTATAATTCAAGCTAGGGTAGAAAATGTTATTTACGGCACAAAAGACCCCAAAAATGGTTGTTGTGGTAGTATAATAAACTTGGTAGAAAGTAATCTTTTTAATCATAGGGCTAAGATAATTGGCGGTGTCATGGAAGAAGAATGTAGTTATATTGTAAAAAAATTTTTTAAAGAGCTTAGGGAAAGAAAATAAAATTTAAGATAAAAATAGAAAATGTAGTAAAAAATTTAATAGTCAATTAATTTATTCTTGTCATAAGTGTAAGGCTAACTCATATATAAAGGAAAAAAGTTTAGTTTTTATAAACAAGCACAGTTAGGGTTTTTCAACAAAGGCTTATATGCATCTAATAGCTAATTATAAACCTACTAAGTATAGCGAAGAACTATTTAAGCCTAGGGAAATAATATTTAATGCTACTTTTTATAATCATATAACATTTTCTAAGGAAATAAGGGCTGAAGATATCGAAAAATTAAAAAATATAAGTATTGAATTAGAGATGATTGTCGCCAAGGTTAAGAAAGGATAAGTTTTATAAGGAAGTGAGTAGGTATGTATATTGTATATGATAAAAATAATAAAATTTGTAATGCAATAGATGAGGAGATAAATAGAAGGGATAAGTATTATTGTCCCCTGTGCAAGAGTGAAGTTATTTTTAAAAAGGGAAGCAAAATCCAATCACATTTTGCTCATGTAAAAAATAGTGAGTGTAGTTTTGAAAATTATAAAAAAGAGAGTAAGGAACATTTAGAGGTAAAGAAAAAGTTATATCAACACTTTAAAAATAAATATAAAAATGTCCAAGTTGAATATATTTTTAAAACAAATGATAGTTTACAGATTGCAGATCTTTATTTAGCCGATAAAAATATTGCTCTTGAATACCAGCGTTCTATCATACCCTATACTTTATTGGCAGATAGGACAAGGGGATATTTAGATGCAGGAATAAAATTAATTTGGCTAATAGATGTTAATAAATTTGTTAAAGAGATTAAAAGAAATAATGATATAGTGTATATAAAGTATTCACCTTTTGTAGATAATTTTTTAAACTATCACAAGGGGGCTATTTTTTTCTATGGTTTTGATAGGAATAGGGATGAAATTTTATTCTATCAACTTTGGGCTAGCAGTTTAAAAAAACATAATGCGATTTGTAAAATTAGTAGTTGTAAATTATCTAATTTTGATTTGCCCCTAAATTTTACTTTTTCTAGCAAAAATTTAACAACAAAATTTTATCCGACCGATATAGAAAATTATGTTTATAGGCAATTAAAATTTGATAAAACTGTAAAAAACAAACTTTTAAGTTTATTCTACAATCAAAGAATTGCCCTTAATAAGATACCAAAAATTATTGGTCTTAATCTAAACGAGCAACTATTATTAAGAAGCCCCTTAATCATGTGGCAGGGACAAATGTTTAAACTTTATAAGCAGGGAAAATCATATCAAGAAATTTTAAAATACATGCTCAACTATATTACTTTTATTGATACTATATATATTAATGATTATGAAAAGTTAAAGATACTAAAAAAAATAATAGACTGGTATTACACAAAATTACAAAATTAATTTAAGAGGAGGGAAAAAATATGGATAGGGAAGAAATCTTGCAAAAGAAATTAACAGATGAAGAAAAAAAGATAATCTTATCACTAATAGCCATTGAAAATATAACAACATTAAGGATACACAAGGCACTAAAAAATGTAAAAAAAATTGAAGATATGGCTAGCCTAGACTTAAAAACTTTTACATCTTATTTTGGCAAGTCTTGTGAAGAGGCTTATGATAAATTTCAGTATAATTTAAGTTTTAACTATGAAAAATATTTTAATTTTTACGGAACTGAATATATTTTTTATGACACTGAATACTATCCGAAAGAATTATTTAGATTATATGATTTTCCTTTTGTAATTTTTTATAGGGGCAATAAAGACTTGCTCCTGTTCAAAAGAAAAATTTCCATAGTGGGGACAAGAAATAATACAAAATATTCTGAGAATGCCCTTGATGTGATTGTGCCTTTTTTGGTTGATAATAATTTTGTTGTGGCAAGTGGTCTTGCAAGTGGAGTAGATAGCATAGCCCATACAAAAACCATAAGAAGCAGGGGCTATACAATAGGGGTAATAGCTCACGGTCATAATACAATTTACCCTGAAAGTAATAATAAATTGTATGAAATAATGAGAAGAAAACATTTGATTATATCGGAATATTTTCCTACTGCCAAAATTAGAAAATACAGATTTTTAGAACGTAACAGAATAGTTGCAGCCCTAGGTTGTGGTTTAATAGTTACAGAAGCGGGTATAAAAAGTGGAACTTCTAGGACAATAGATTTTGCTCTTGATATAGGTAATGCAGTATTTTGTCTGCCTGGTAGATTTGGAGATAAGATGAGCTTAGCCTTGAATGAACATATTAGAAGCGGAGCAATTATGTTAAATCAGTTGAAGGATATAAAAGATGAATTTAATCTTTAAGCAAGTATATTAAAAGTTATAACTTAATAGAAATAAAAAATCTAGTTTGATATTTTAATCGACTAGATTTTTTATTGAAATTAATTTTTGTAAAGAATTTGTAACATAAAAGTAATAATCATTATATTTAATTGTAATTTTTATTTGTTACAATGTAATAGGTAAGGAGTAGCTTATGTTATTTGATACACATGCTCATCTTAATGATGATGCTTTTAAAAATGATTTAGAAAAAACAGTTAATAGGGCAAGAGAGGCTGGAGTTAAACTGATAAATATTGTCGGTTTTGACGATAAGAGTATAAAACGTGCCTTAGAAATTGTTGAACTTTATGATGAAATGTATTTGACTGTGGGTTGGCATCCAGTAGAAGCCATAGACTTTACAGAAGAAAAATACAATATGATAAAAGATTTAGCCTTAAATCATAAAAAAGTAATAGCTATTGGTGAAATAGGTTTGGATTATTACTGGGATAAAAGTCCCAAAGAAATTCAAAAAGAAGTATTTAGAAAACAGATAAAATTAGCAAAAGAAGTTAAAAAACCAATAGTAATTCATTGTCGAGATGCCATGGCAGACACATTAAAAATATTACAAGAAGAAAATGCTAAAGAAGTCGGAGGAATAATGCATTGTTTCTCTGGTTCTGTTGAAAGTATGAAGATAGCATTAAAAGAAAATTTCCATATATCATTGGCTGGTCCGGTAACATATAAAAATGCAAAAACTCCGAAAGAAATAGCAAGATTGTGTCCATCAGATAGGTTATTACTAGAAACAGATTGCCCCTATTTAACACCAAGTCCATACAGGGGAAAAAGAAATGAATCTTCTTACGTTAAATATGTTGCACAAGAAATTGCTGACTTGCGAGAAATGTCTTACGAAAAGTTGGCAAGCCTAACCTATAATAATGCTTGTAATTTATTTAAAATAAAAAATAAAGAGAGGTAACAATGTCAAAATTTAAAAAAGTAATAGCTTCTATTTCTGTTATTACTGTATTATTCTCTGGAGCTTATATAACTAATGATGACTATAGAAAAGTTGCTTTAGCCATACATGCAGATGATTCGGTAATTGAGGTTAAAGTTAAAAAAGGAACTGTTAGGGAAATACTAGAAAGTCAAGGAATAAAACTAAATCCTACTGACAGGGTAGAACCGTCTTTAGATTCAAAAGTTAGTAACAATGACGTTATAAAAATATTTAAGGCTAAAGATATTCTTATACAGGATGCAGACAAAACAGAAGTCAGAAAAACTACTTATACAAAAGTAGAGGATATTTTAAAAGAATTAAATATTAGCTTGGGTCAGTATGACATAGTAAGTCCAGAAAAATCATCTGACGTAAAAGCTGTCGATACCATAACTATTACAAGAATAGAAAAAGAAAAAACTACTTCAATAGAAGAAATACCTTATACTAGGAAAGAAGAAAAGAAATCTACACTAAAAGCAGGTGAAAGAAAAGTAGTAACTCAAGGTAAAAATGGAAAAAAAGAAATAATAAGAGAAGTAGTAAAAGAAAATGGACTTGTAGTTTTTGACGATATAGTTTCAGAAAATATAATTACAGAAGCAATAGAAGAAGTTGTCCAAGTTGGTTTATTATCATCTACACAAAATATTTCTAACAATTCTAGTTCAGCACTGCCTGTTCAAAAAACTTCTTATAGCGGTAGAGTTTTATCAAATGGAAATAGGGCTGGAGCAACTGGAGAATATGCAGCTCAACAAATGGCGGCAAAAACTGGAGTTCCAGCAGCAACTTGGGAATATATTATAGCAAGAGAATCAAATGGAGATCCATCAGCCCGCAATCGTTCAGGAGCGTCTGGTCTGTTCCAAACAATGCCTGGCTGGGGGTCAACTGCTACTGTTGAAGATCAAATCAATGCAGCAGTGCGTGCATACAAGGCTCAAGGCTTAAAAGCATGGGGAATGAGATAAGTTATACAAGTAAATTGCTTGTATAACTTTTTTTCTTTTTAATAGCACTGATGAAAAATATTTTAATTTTTTTGTTAAAATAATACCTAGTTATGTCAATGACAACATAAAATAAAATTTCTAGCAAGTTAATTAATATATCTAGTATGAATAAAAATTTATACTAGATATTTTTATTTTTAGAAAATAATATTTAAAATAATTTAAAGAATAAAATTTATAAATTAATTTTGTAAAAGTAAACAATTTTTTTGTAAGATAATAATAAAATTTAGCTGGATAAAAAATTCAAACTAAATTTTTTATTTTTTATAAATTAAACTAAAAATTTTTTATCAAGAACAAGCAAAAATTAATTTTATAAAAATCAAATTTTAAAAAAGTAATTAATACAAAAATTCTATAATACGGAAGAACACAATTAAATTGTTAAAAAATACTTTTCTATGTTAAAATATATATAATTAATTTCTGAAAGGATATAATAATGAATAGTATATCTATACTTGTATATTTAAATGCAGGTGGTGAGCATGGGAAAAGTTCAGTTGCAAGACTGCAAGCTACCTGCAATCAAAGAAATATAGATTTTAAAGTTTATACAACAAAATATCCAAAACATACTAAAATATTAATACAAGAAATTGCCTTGAAAAATAAATATAAAGAAAATCATAGAATAGTTGTTGTCGGTGGAGATGGTACTCTTAATGAGGCTATGTATGGTCTGCATAGTCTTAAAGAAAAAATACCTATATCATATTTTCCATCTGGAACTGGTAATGATTTTGCTAGATCCTTAAAACTTACAGCCGATGCAGAAAAATTTATTGATAATATTTTTAAAGTTGATTTAGAAAATCTTGAATTTATAGAGGTAAGTAATGAACGGGGGCTTGCCTATGTAGCTATGAATGGTATGGGTATAGGTTTTGATGCCCTAATTTCACATCTAACCAACCAAGATAAAAAGAAAAATATTCTTAATAGGGCAAAAATGGGAAAAATGATTTATATTTCTAAGATACTTGCTGCTTTTAGAAATAGAAGTGTTTTTGATGCTGAAATTTCTGTTGATAATAAAGAAGTTTATAAACACAAAAATATTTTATTTGCGTCATTTATGAAAAATCAATATTTTGGTGGTGGAATAAAAATAATTCCTGACGCCCATAAAAATAGTGGTTTGATTTATCTGGCTTTGGCAAAATATATTTCTGCTAAGGATATTTTAAGACTACTACCCCACGTTTTAAAAACTGGAAAACATTTTGAAAAAACTCCAAAATTCACCAAAATTATCGGCAAGGAATTCACTATAAATGTGTCTGGTGAAAATTATTTGCAGGCAGACGGAGAAACAGATAAAATAAAGGATACTAAATTTAATATCAAGCTAGCAACCTATCCATTTTATTTAGTGGAGGAATAGTGCTTATGAAAGAAAATATTAAGGCTGTAATTTTTGATTTGGACAACACCCTGTATGACTTTAGTAAATCCTGGTTAAGAGCAAATAGAGATATGTATAATTATCTAAACTTATCCCCATATGCAAGTTACGAAAAATTTTTTGCAATATTTAAAAAATACAATGAAAATATATTAGCCGATATTTCTCAAGGTAAAACTAGATTAAGACACTTACGATTTTTAAGAATTATGGCAACTATGAAAGAGCTAGGTCTTAATTTTACAGAAGAAGATGCCCAAAAATATTATGAAAAAATGTTTGAATTTATCTTGGCAGATATTAGAGAAGATAAAATTTTAACTAGCAACCTAACTAAATTAAAATCAAAATACAAAATTTTTCTTCTTACTAATGGCATAGCAAGAGAGCAGAGATTAAAATTAGAAAAAATGAAAATTTTAGATATTTTTGATGGTATTTATATCTCTTCTGAAACAATGCTAAATAAACCAAATAGTCAGGCTTTTTTACAAATAATTGAAAATCATAATTTAAGGGTGGAACATACACTCATGGTTGGTGATTCTTTTTATCATGATATTGTTCCAGCTCAAAAATTAGGCTTGCAAACTTTTTTTATAGAAAAAAAGTGGCACCTATCAGATGAAAATTATACTTATGACTACAAGGGCTACAAGACGAATAGAATCAATAATGTATTTTCTAAACTCTTAGCAAATTAGATATTTGCCTAACTCTTGAAAAAAATTCTAATATAGGGTAGAATTAATTTGCTTGTATAAAAGTTACTTTAATTAGGAGGAGAATATGGAAAAATTTCATTTAATAGGAATAAAGGGTTCTGGTATGAGTCCCTTGGCACAAATATTACATGATATGGGATATTACGTTCAAGGCTCAGATATTGAAACCTATTTTTTTACACAAAAAAAACTAGAAGATAGAAATATAAAAATATTAGCCTATTCTGAAAAAAATATTGAAGAAGGACTTACCATAATTTTAGGAAATGCCTTTAATGAAGAACATATAGAATATGTCAGGGCAAAAGAATTAGGACTAACAACCTACACATATAGTGAGTTTTTAGGAAAAATAGCAGATAAAATAAAATCTATCGCAATCACGGGTGCTCACGGTAAAACTACTACAACAACAATGGCAAGCACCATCTTTAAAAATGCAAAAGACATTTCCTACTTAATAGGAGATGGCACAGGGCTGGGTAAAAAAAATTCAGATTTATTTATCTTTGAAGCCTGTGAATACTATCGTCATTTTTTACATTATAGACCTAATCATGCGATAGTAACCAATGTTGATTTTGACCACCCAGATTATTTCAAAGATGAGAGTGATGTTTTAGATGCTTTTCAATCATTTGTAAATCAGGTAAGAGATGCTGTCGTTTACTGTGGTGATGACTTGTTAGCGTCAAAACTAAAATCTTCTTCAGCCCAAATGATTTCTTATGGCTTTAAGGATAGCAACGACTATCAAGTTAGAAATTTAGAAACTTCTGAAGAAGCTAGTAAGTTTGATGTTTATAAGCACGGTGAATTTTTCGGAAAATTTGTTATGCGAGTTTTTGGACTTCATGAAATTAGTAATGCACTTGCTGTTATAGCTATGGCTGATATAAATGGCATTCCACTAGAAAAAATGCAAGAAGCGGCAAAAAATTATAAAAATGCCCAGCGTCGTTTTATTGAATATAAATTTAAAAATAATATCATAGTTGATGACTATGCTCATCACCCAAGAGAAATTGAAGCTACGATAAATACGGCACGCAGAAAATATAAAGATAAAAATGTGGTAGCAATTTTCCAACCCCATACATTTACTAGAACTGAAGCATTTTTAGATGGCTTTGCTCAGAGTTTACGCAAGGCTGATGATGTTTACTTGTATCCAATTTTTGCTTCGGCAAGGGAAACGAGTGGTAATGTAAGCATAGAAGATTTGAGAAAAGTAGTAGATGAGAATGCGAAAGTTATAAGAGGGGAAGAAGATTTTTCTACCCTATCCAAATTAGAAAACTCTGTAATTTTATTTATGGGAGCAGGAGATATTAATAAATATCAACAAAAATTTTTAAAATCATTAGACAATTAATAATAAAATAATAGTTAAAAGGAGAAATATTATGCCGGATATAGATTGGTTAAATATTGCTTATGCAGGTATATTTTTAGCAGGAATAGGAGTTTTAGCGATGGGCTTTAGTGCGGCAAGAACTCTTAGAACACTTAGAAAATCAATAAAGACAACTACCGAATGTGTAGAAGATTTAACAGCCATGGCTGATGATGGAATAAAATTAGCTAAAGATTTGAATGAAACTATTAAAAAAGTAGAAAAAAATATTGAACCTATCATGATAGAAACAAATATACTACTTCAAAACACAAATCTTTTAGCAGAAGATATGCAAGAAAAATCAGAAAAATTAAATCCACTTTTCGACTCGGCAGAAGGATTTGTAAAATCGGTAAATACTTTACAAAATTCTGTAACTAATATGACTAACAATGTTACAAGTTTTAAAAAAGAAACTGATGAAAAAATAACTAATGCAGTAGAAAAAAGCAAAGAGAATGTAGAAAAAGCAAGCGGACTTATAAATAAATTTTTGAAAAAATAAAAAAATTCTAGGGTAATTACTTACCTTAGAATTTTTATTTTTGTTAGGAGTTTTAATAAAAAATAAAATTTTAAAAACAAAGAAAAATCCAAATACAGTATCATTTAAAACGTTATAAAATCTTACACACTCGGTAAATAAATCTTACAAACATTTGCAGAAAAGATATTTCTTAGATAAAATATTATTAAATTATTTTCTGAAAGGAGCAATACTATGATTGAATTGAAAATGAATATGATACAAACAGTAGGATTGGCAGTGATAGTATTATTAGTTGGAAGAATACTGAGAAAGCAGGTTAAATTTTTTGAGAATTACTGCATACCTTCACCAGTAATAGGAGGTTTTTTATTTGCCATTATAAATTTAATTTCCTACAAGGCAGGATTTTTATCCATAAAATTTGATATTACTTTACAAAGTTTTTTTATGACAATTTTCTTTACCAGTGTAGGCTTTAATGCCAGTTGGAAATTATTAAAAATCGGTGGAAAGAAAGTTGCTACTTTTTTAATAGCGTCAATAGGCTTAGTTATTGCTCAAAATATTACGGCGATAGGTGTAGGCAAGTTGCTGGGCTTGAATGCTATTTTATCATTAATGACAGGGTCAACACCTATGACAGGTGGGCATGGTACTTCTGCTGCCATAGCCCCCCTAGCAGAAAATTTAGGTGCTTCTGGAGCTAGTACGGTAGCAATAGCGACGGCAACATTTGGACTGATAGCCGGATCTAGTTTAGGAGGTCCCTTGGCAAATAGGTTAATAAAAAAACATAATATAGCTATCAAGCCAGAAACAACCAAAGAAGAAAAATTAAAAAATGATGAGTTTTTATTTGGTATTAATAATAAAATACTTGATGGAGAAAAATTTACTAAGGCATTTTTTATTATTCTAGTTTCCATGTTTATTGGTAGTTATGTGTCTATCTTTCTAAATAAATTTTTAAACTTTCCTAGTTACATAGGACCCATGCTGGTAGCGGCCCTGCTTAGAAATATAAGCGACCATACTGATAAATTTAACCTGCACTATGAAGAAATAAGAATTTTAGAAGATGTTTCGCTAAATTTATTTTTAGGTATGGCAATGATGACTTTAAAACTTTGGGAACTGACAGGCCTCGCCCTTAGCTTGTCCCTACTTTTAATTGCTCAGGTCTTGCTAGCTTATCTTTATATTTATCACATAACATTTAGACTTATGGGGAAAAACTATGACGCCGTTGTGCTTTCGGCTGGACACATGGGTTTCGGACTAGGTGCAACACCAAACGGAATTGCCAACATGCAAAGTTTTAGTGATAAATACGCTTATTCCAATGTAGCATTTTTTGTTCTGCCCATAGTCGGAGCCTTGTTTATTGATTTCTTCAATATTTCCATAATAAGTTTATTCCTATCTTGGTTGCAATAGATTTAATATTTATAAATTTACTTGCCCTGCTTAGAACTTTACAAGCAAACTTATATTTGCTAAAATCAAATTAATAATATTTGTGGAGGAAGAAAAAATATGGGGAAAATATCAAGAAGAATATTACTAGGAGTCGTTTCAGCCTTGGGAGCTTACTACTACAAAAATCCGAACAAGGCAAAAAATCACAAAGATTTATTGGTAGACAATATTAAGCAAGGGCTTGAAAAAATAAAAAACAAGGATGTAGCAGAAGTAAGCCAAGAAGAGAAAAATGAAGCTAAGGAAAAACTAGATAATTTAATCTCTGCCTTTGATATTAAAGAAGATCTTGTAAGAGAAGATGAGAAAACAGGGCAAGAAGATACAGTAATCGATGGACAAGCAGTAAAAGAACAAGAAATATTAATTCCAGAACAAAAAGAAAATGTTTCGACTGCTGAATTTGTAATATTAAAAGATGGACTAGCAGACCAAGAAGTAGAAAATATCTTTGATGAAGACTTAGTAGAGGGAGCATTAGGACAAGAAAATATTTCAGCACACGAACCACTAGTAAGAAAAGAAATATTAATTCCAGAGCAAGAAAAAAATATTTTAGAAGAAGCAAACCTAGAAGTGCCAGAAGCAAATATTTCTAATGAGCAAGCCCAAGAAATTTCACAAGAAGAAATTTTAAATGAAATAAAAATTAGGGAAGTTGGTGGAAATATCTTAGAAGAAGTTGAAAAAAATAGCCTAAACGAAGAAGCAATTGCTGAAATTAGCCTGCAAGACACGGTAACAAATCTCGATAACTCAGCCCTAAAAAAAGAAAATGAAAATATAGAAATAGCAGAAATAAAAGAAAAAATAATGAAACGTTCAGAAAGAGAAATTCATTTCTCTAACGAAACAGAAGAAGCAAAAGAAAAAACTAAAAATGCACTAGAAACAATAGTTTCTCTATTTTCATCAAAAGAAAAATAAAACCAGAAAATATTTTCTGGTTTTTTATTTATGAAATTTTATTTTAATTTTACTAATATTGATAATCAATAAAAGATTTATTAGAGAAACAAAGCAAGTTATACCTGCAATATTAATATCCATGTAGAGGGCAACAAAAAATCCTATAATGGCATTTACTACACTAATTAAGCCCGATAAGACAAGCATTTTAAAATAATTTTTTGTTAAAAATATGCTGGACATGGCAGGAGCAACAAAAAAACAAATTACGGCAATAGAACCTACCGAATTAAAAGAAATTATACAGGTAGTTGCCACCAAAACAACAGAAATTAATTTTAATACTCTGGTATTTATTCCAAGTAATTTTGCTTGTGTTGGATCGCTAAGATATACTTTTAACTTGTAATAATTCAAACCGATAAAAGAAATATTTAGAATTAATATTATGGCTAATTCTAAAACTGATTTTGCTATGGAAAAACCAAAAATTTCAGTTCTATTCAAAGAAGTAAAAAGAATTTCTCCCATAAGAACAATATCAATATCCAAGTGGGCATTTCTAACAAACATAGTTATTAAAATTACGGCTATGGAAAAAAGTAGGGGAAAAATAATTCCAGTCGCAGAATCATGATTTATTTTTTTAGACGTATTTATCCAATCTATTAATAAAATAGTTAGTAGGGCAAAAAGTGCTGCTCCGATAATTAATAGGGGAGAATTTAAGTCTGGATTAACAAAAAAGGCCAAAACAATTCCTAAAAGAACAGAGTGCGACAGGGCATCTGTTAGCATAGATTCATTCCTTATAACTAGAATAGTTCCCAAAGAAGAACAAGCCAGACTTGTTAAGATTAAGGCAATAAAAACTTCTAACATTTTTTCTTCCTCCCTCCACTAAAAGTTGGTAAAGATTTAAGAGCTAGTGATGTTAAACAAATAATAGACATTATCACAATAATAGCTGGGCCCGTTGACAAACCAGAAATAATTGATGACAGATAAGAACCTGTTAGGGCAGCAAAAGCACTTGACAAAATAGAAATTATCAAAGCCCTAATATATGTTTTAGACCATATTATGCCCGTAACTGCTGGAGCAATCAGAAAAGAAGAAATTAAAATAGCACCGACAACTTTTAAACCGACTGCAATAATACTAATCATCATAAAATTAATTAGATGTTTTAAAAATTTCACAGGCAAACCAGAAAGCTTAGCCAGGCTATAGTCCATAATATAAAGTTTAAAATTATTATAAAATAAAATAAACACGACAATACACATCGAAGCAACAATAGAAATCATAATAATATCATTATATTTTATAAAGGCCGCTTGCCCGAATAAATATTTTTGCAAACCCGCTTGTGCAGATTTTGCTGAGAATGACTGCGTTAAAGTTTTTAAACTTATACCCAAACCAAAAAATGATGATGAAACTAGGGCTAAGGCATTAACTTTTGTATGCTTAGAATGGCTGACGATATATTCTACTGTATAGTAAGACAAGTAGCCAGAAAACATTGCTCCCAGTGTCATTATTACGGGATTAAAAGAATTGAATATAATAAATGCAAAAATTAATCCGGGATAACTAGAATGTGCCAGGGTGTCGCCAACTAAACTTTGACGAGTAAGAACAGATACAGACCCAACCAAAGCCGCAGCAATAGCTAATAAAGACGTACCTATTGCAATAGTTAGGAAAGAATAATCTAACAAAATAGTCATACTAATTCACTTCCTTATCAAAAGTAAATATTTTTGAATCTACTGCAGTATAAGTTTTTTTATAATTTTCTTCATTAAAGGCTTGCTCTACACTCCCCTGAGCTACCACATTTTTATTTATCCAAATAACATAGTCAAAATATTTACTCACACTAGATAAATCATGATGAATAACTATACAAGTTGTATTATTTTCTTGAAATTCTTTAAGACTATTCATAATAATTTCTTCAGTTTTTATATCTACACCAGCAAGGGGTTCGTCCATAATAAAAATATCTGCCTCCTTGGTTAAGGCTCGTGCAATAAATGCCCTTTGAGCCTGCCCACCAGAAAGCTCGCTTATATGCCTATCTTTTAAGTCGCTTATTTTCATTTTTTCCAAAGCAGAAATTGCAATATCCTTGTCTTTTTTACCAGGAATTTTTAAAAAATTTTTTATGTTTGCATATCTTCCCATTAAAACAATATCAAAAACATTTGTAGGAAATTGTGAATTTATTTCGCTACGTTGAGCAATATAGGCTATCCTATCAACAATAGTTTCTTTACTCATCTCCTTGCCGAGTATTTTTAATTTATCATATTTTGCTTTTTCCAGTCCCAGTATAGTTTTTACCAAGGAAGATTTTCCAGCCCCATTAGGTCCTAAAATTGCAATTCTTTTTCCCCTGGGAACTTTTAAAGATAAATTATTTAAAGCCTTGTAGCCATTAGGATATACTAGGTTTAAATTTTCTATTTCTAATACATAATCATCCATAATTTTACCCCTTCTCTAATCTTAGATACAGAAAAAAGGAGTTTCCTCCTTAATTTTCTGTACTATTTTTATTTTAAATCTTCTATTTTAAATTTTCAACAATTAAGTTAATATTATGCTTATACATTTCTATATAAGTATCCCCAGCTTGCCCTTGAGGAGCTAGTGAGTCAGAGAATAACTCTTGTCCTTCGCCCGTAACAACTTTTACATTATGTCCTCTTGCTGCGACAGCCTCTTTTAATTTTTCCATTCTTTCAGGGTTGGTAGTAGATTCTGAGAAGATGGCCTTAATTTTTTTCTCGATTATTAAATTAACTGTTTCTATCATGGCCTTATTATCAACCTCTGATTCGGTAGTAATTCCCTGTGGGGCTTCTACCTTAACATTATATTTTTTGCCAAAGTAAGTAAAGGCATCGTGTGGTGTAATTAAATATCTAGATTCAGCTGGAATTTTATCTAATTCTGTTTTAATCCATTTATCCAATTCATCAAGTTTAGCAAGATAATTTGTCGTATTAGTTTTTACTAAATCTGCTTGGTCTGGAAGTAGTGTGCTTAATTCTTTAGAAGCAGCCTCTACTGCCATTTTGTAAAGGTCAATATCAAACCAGAAGTGAGGGTCAAGAAGCTTAACTCCGTCTTCTTCCATAGTATTGATTTTATCTTTTGGAAAATCTTTACTAACTGCTTGGCCCCTACTTTCTAAAGCCTCAACCATTTTTCCTTCAAAATGTAAACCATGATATAAAACTAAATCAGCATCTTTTATCTTTTTCAAATCGCTAGCCTTAGCAACGTAAAGATGTGGGTCTTCTCCGGCTGGAATAATAGTTTCAATATTAACCTTATCGCCTACTAATTCTTTAGTCATATCTGCCAAGAATGAAGTAGTTACCGTAACAGTTTTTTTGTCAGTTTGTGTATTGTTTGTTGATTTACTAGAACAAGCTGTTAAAGTAAAAACTAAAACTAAGCAGATTGCTATAATTTTTTGTAATTTTTTCATATAATTTACTCCTTATATTTTTTGTTAAGTATGATTAACTACAATATTAAGTATACATAAAAAAAATTTTATGTCAATAGCTTATTTAAAATTTTTAATAATTTGACTAAAAAAAAATAATAAAATATAATAGCACAAAAGGAGATAACTATGACACCTAATAAAGAAGATTATTTAAAATGTATTTATAACATAAGTATCAGCAAGGAAAAAGTTACAAATAAATTAGTTGCAGAAATTATGAACGTATCAAAACCAGCAGTTACTGAAATGTTAAGAAAATTAGTAAATTCTAAGCTAATAGAAAAAGATAATTCTAAAGGCTATACTCTTACAGAAGAAGCCCTGATTTTAGTTTCTAATGTTGTGCGTAAACACAGACTTTTAGAAGTTTTTCTTTTAGAACATTTAGCCTATCCAACAAATAAAGTTCATGAAGAAGCAGAAATATTAGAACATGCCGTATCCGATTTTTTTATTGACAGTTTGGATAAAATGTTAGGCTATCCTAATAAATGTCCTCACGGCAGTATAATTCCCCAAAAAAATATTATTCTTGAAGATGATATAGTCTTATTGTCAGAAGCCTTGCAAGGAAAAATTTATTATGTAAAAAGACTATCTGCAAAAAAAGAAATAACAGATTACTTATTAGGTGAAGGAATTAAATTAGGTTCAAAAATTATTATAAAAGAAAAATCAAGTTTAGGAAAAATTATCAAGTTAGAAGTTGACGAGCTTACCATAAGTCTTAGCGACCATCTAGCTAGCCACATTTTTTTAGCAACAAATAATTTATAATTTATCATTTGTCTTGACAACAAGCCTAAATTATTATAATATTTAAAGATAACAAAAAGTAATAATAGTAATAAAGATTTTATTTTAAAAAATATTAATTTTAGAGAATCTGGTTCGTCGGCTGCAAGACTGGATAATTAATTTTAAAATGAGCAACACTTTATTATCACAAAAAATATTTTAATGAGGTATCAATAAATTTTGATATAAATTAGGGTGGCACCACGAATTATTATCGTCCCATATAAGCACTAGCTTGTATGGGATTTTTTATTATTAATTAAAAAATTAATTTTACAAGTTAAAAAATTTGAAGAGAAAATTCACAAAAATATTTTAATTAATTTCAAAGAATATAAATTAAAAATTTATGGAAAAAAGGAGAGAAATTGCATGAATAATATAATAAATATGCCAAGGGGTACACAAGATATACTACCCCTAGAAGCAAAAAAATGGCAGTATGTAGAAAACATGCTTAGAAAAATAAGTAATAATTTTTGCTACGACGAAATTAGAACGCCAATTTTTGAATCGACAGAACTTTTTGCTAGGGGAGTAGGAGATACTACCGACATAGTTCAAAAAGAAATGTACACATTTTTAGACAAGAGTAATCGTTCTTTGACCTTGCGTCCGGAGGGAACGGCGGGGACGGTACGTTCTTACATAGAAAATAAACTTTTTGCAGAAGTAATTAAACCCCAAAAATTATTTTATATCGGTCCTATGTTTCGTTATGAAAGAAAACAAAAGGGCAGATACAGACAGTTTGTGCAATACGGAGTGGAAGTTATCGGTGAAGAAAGTCCCAAGATAGATGCAGAAGTTATCAGTCTAGCTTATAACATTTACCGTTCGTTCGGTTTAGAAAATATTAAAGTCAGCATTAATTCTTTGGGCAATCCAGAAGAAAGAAAAGCCTATAACGAAGCCTTGGTAAAACATTTTGAACCCTCTATTGATGAATTTTGTAGCGACTGTAAAAATAGATTGTATAAAAATCCAATGCGTATCCTAGATTGTAAAATTGATGCGGGTCATAAACTTATGAAGACAGCACCAAAATTATTAGATTTTCTCGGTCAAGAATCAAAAAATTATTTTGATGAAGTGCTTAAACACTTAGACAGCTTAGAAGTAAAATATGAAATTGACCACAATTTAGTGCGAGGCTTGGACTATTATACACATACAGCCTTTGAAATTATGATAGACAATAAAGAAGTTGAACTGAAAACTCTTTGTGGTGGTGGTCGCTATAATGGTCTTGTAGAAATGTTAGGTGGGCCTGCTGGGGAAAAAGGTATCGGTTTTGCCCTGAGTATTGAACGTCTATTACTGGCACTAGAAACTGAAAATATTTCTTTACCCTTAGAAGATAATATTGATATTTTTGTAGTTTCTATGGGAGAAGAAGCAGGGAATTACGCAGTAAAACTTACAAATGATTTACGCTTGGCAGGTTTTAAAGTTCAAAACGACTACTTCGATAAAAAAATGAAAGCACAATTAAAATTAGCCGACAGATACAAGGCAAGCTTTACAATAATTATTGGCGAGCAGGAACTAGAAGAAAAAGAATTAGTAGTAAAAAATATGGCAAACTTTACACAAGATAGGGTAGCCATAAATGAAGTTATAAAATATTTAGAAGAAAGAATTAAAGGAGAATAAAATGTCAGCATACGGAAGAACAGAATATGCAGGTCTTATCGACGAAAGATTTGTAGGACAAACAGTAACAGTAAAAGGCTGGGTAGCCAAGAGAAGAGATTTAGGGAATTTAATTTTTATTGACCTTCGTGATAGAATGGGAATTGTACAATGTGTTTTTTCAGGAGAAAAAAATGAAAAAGCTCATAAGATAGCCGACAGCATTCGTAATGAATATGTAGTTTCTATCGAGGGGCAAGTAGTTTTACGTAAGGCAAAAACAATCAACGAAAAAATCCATTCAGGTAAGGTTGAAATTATCGTAACTCATGTAGAAATTTTATCAGAAGCAAAAACTTTGCCATTCGTACTAGACGACGCTTCACTATCAAGTGAAGAATTAAGAATGAAGTACCGCTACCTAGATTTACGCCGTACAGAATTAGCAGATGTAATTAACCTACGTTCAAAAATTACCAAAGCAAGTCGTGATTACTTAGACGGTAATAATTTTATAGACGTTGAAACACCAATTTTAACAAAATCAACACCCGAGGGAGCAAGAGATTATTTAGTACCTAGTAGGGTTCATCCAGGAGAATTTTACGCCCTGCCTCAATCACCTCAACTTTTCAAACAATTATTAATGGTTGCAGGTTTTGATAGATATTATCAAATCGCCCGATGTTTCCGTGATGAAGACTTACGTGCCGACAGACAACCAGACTTCAGCCAAATAGATATGGAAATGAGCTTCATGTCGCAAGATGAAATTATTGCTACCATCGAAGGACTGATTGCCCACGTCATGAAAGAAGTAAAAGGAATTGACGTAAGTCTGCCATTTGCAAGACTAGATTATGACGACGCAATGGAACGTTTTGGTTCTGACAAACCAGATACACGCTTTGGTATGGAATTAAAAGACGTGAGTGATATCGTAGCGACTAGCGATTTTAAAGTTTTTTCTAACGCAGTAGAACAAGGCGGAGCCGTTAAGTGTATAGTTGCCAAAGGTGTAGCCGACAAATATTCACGAAAAGATATTGATAATCTTGCATCCTATGTCGCAAATTACGGAGCTAAGGGACTGGCATGGCTTAAGGTAACAGAAGAGGGACTTAACGGAGCAATAGCAAAATTCTTTACTGAAGATGTAGCAGCAGAATTAGTAGAACGCACAGAAGCAGAAGTAGGAGATTTAATTTTATTTGCCGCCGACAGTAAAAAAGTATGTTACGCTTCACTGGGAGCCTTACGCCAAAAACTTGCTCGTGATTTAGACCTAATAGATAAAAATAAATTTAATTATCTGTGGGTAGTCAACTGGCCCCTACTAGAATTTGACGAAGAAAGTGGACGCTACAGTGCAGCCCACCACCCATTCACCATGCCAAAAGAAGAAGACGTTCATCTGCTAGAAAGTTCACCAGAAAAAGCCTACGCCCAAGCCTACGACATCGTCCTTAACGGTTATGAATTAGGTGGAGGAAGTATTCGTATCTTCGACAAAGAAATTCAAAAATCAATGTTCAAGGCTCTAGGCTTTACAGAAGAAAGTGCCAATTCACAATTCGGTTTCCTACTAGACGCCTTTGAATACGGAGTACCACCACACGGAGGGTGTGCAATAGGTTTAGACAGATTTGTAATGTTGCTAGCCGGCAGAGAAAATTTAAGAGATACAATCGCCTTTCCAAAAACAGCCAATGCTTCTTGCCTAATGACACAAGCACCATCACCAGTCGACCTAGAACAATTACTAGAACTAAACATTTCAACCCTAAAAAAATAAGAAAAAAACACCAAATTTTTGGTGTTTTTATTTTGGGAAAATTTAATAAAATTCTATTTTATGATACAATAAAAAAAATAAGACAGAAAGGAAAAACCATGGCAAACATATCACAGCAAAAAAGACAGAAAATGCTAGAGTTTTTAAATAAACTAAAAGAGGAACATCAAGATGATGATAGTCTAAGAGCTTTGGGAGAAATTGAAACAGCACTTAACGAGAAAAAATACGGTCTAGTCTGGGAAAAACACACAGAAAAAGTAGATGAAATGTTAGAACACAACATACCCGTATTCTGTGAAGATGAGAATAGAAAAATCACAGTAAAAGAAAATGAAGTTTACAATTTTTTATTAGAGGGGGACAATCTCCACTCCCTAAAACTTCTTGAAAAAACACACAAGGGTAAAATTGATGTTATCTATATTGAAATGTAAGTTACAGAAATGATACAATAGGAATGCTTATATTAAGGGCTTTTATTCAATTAAGAATAGAAGGCTTATTTTTTATCTAAAAATAGCATAAAATCTAAAAGATAGAGTTTAGGTAGGTGCATACTTTATAACGAATAAAAAGGTCTATCGTTAAATGTTGCACATAGTTTATTAATTATGTGAAGTGTGCTGTATTGCTGAAAAAAGGGGCTCTAAAGCTACTTGATACTAAAGGTTTTGTTAACTCTTTTTTGGCTTTAAACCATTGTGTCTATTGGCTTAGTGAAGTTGATAGAATGGTTACAAGGGGAGGTTATGGAGAGAGGGGAGATTAATCAAAAAAATTGAAAAACTCCGAAAGACATGGTAATATAATTCTGATATAGCAGAAAAACATATTCATACAGGAGTAATTAATGAGTGTTAGATATAATAAATTATGGAAAATTTTGGTAGATAAAAAATTAAATAAAACTCAATTTAGAGATACTGTTGATATTAGTAATCAGACACTATCAAAATTAAGCAAAAATCAATTTGTTAGTTTAGAAGTATTAGATAGGATATGTGATGTTCTTAAATGCAATATAGGTGATATAGTTGAGCATATATCAGAGAAAGGTGTAGAAACAAAAAAAGCGGAATTAAGAGTGGTTAGTCTATTTTCTGGAATCGGTGGTTTTGAGAGTGGAATAGATTCCTCAAATATATCTGCAAAAGTTGTTTTTGCATCAGAAATTGAAAAATTTGCGACTTTATCATATCAATCAAATTATCCAGATCATATGTTAGTGGGGGATATAACAAAAATTCACGAAACTGATATACCTGATCATGATATTCTTGTGGGGGGATTTCCTTGTCAAGCTTTTAGCATAGCAGGAAAGCGAAATGGATTTAAGGATACACGAGGAACATTATTTTTTGAAGTTGCAAAGATATTAAAAGAAAAAACACCTAGAATTGTTTTGTTAGAAAATGTTGAAAACTTAATAAACCATGATAAGTCAAATACAATACGAACTATATTGTTGACTTTAAGTGAATTGGGATATACTGTTGATTTTACCATATTGAATTCTTCTGAAATGGGGGTGCCACAGAATAGGTCTAGAACTTTTATTTTAGGTATAAAAAATTTCCCTAGTGAACCTTATAAAGAAGATTTTAGAAGTCAAAAAATTAGTAGCTTAAAAAAAGAATTGAATTTGGATGATAATTTTAATGGTTTTAATTTTTTTAACGATTTAAAGTCTAATAATGAGGATAAATATATAAAAGATATATTAGAGAATAGTGTAGATTCAAAATACTACTTTGACAGTAAAAAAGTCCAAAATTACATAGATTCTTTGGAAATTCCAAAAATAAATTCTGAGAAAAAGATAATAAAAGTATTTGATTTTCCCAAAGAAGTTCATAATGATCAAGAAAGACAGAGAAGAGTACATTCTATTGAAGGAATTTCTCCTACAATTTTGGCGAGATCGGATACTACAAAGATACTAGTTGAAGTTGATGGAAAGTTAAAAGTAAGAAAATTAACACCAATTGAAAATATGCGCATTCAAGGCTTTGATGAGGCGTTTATTGACAACATAAAAAACATTGGTATGAGCGATACACAGATGTATAAACAATCAGGTAATGCAGTTAGTCCACCAGTAATTTCAGAAATATTTAACCTAATAAACGATTCAATACTTCATAAAAAAAGGAGATAGTGCGATGAAAATTAAATTTATTGATTTATTTGCAGGGATAGGTGGATTTAGACTTGCATTAGAAAAAAACGGTGGTACTTGTGTTTTTTCTAGTGAAATAGATAAATTTGCTAGTGAGACGTATTTTAATAATTTTGGAGAATTTCCATCAGGTGATATATTTAAAATAAAGGATGATGAAATACCAAATCATAACATTTTATGTGCAGGATTTCCTTGCCAACCGTTTTCTTTAGCAGGGAAAAGACTTGGTTTTAATGATGTTCGTGGTACACTTTTTTTTGAAGTTGCTAGAATATTAAAATCTAAAAAACCGGAAGCTTTTATTTTAGAGAATGTTGCGGGGATTGTTAGTCATGATAATGAAAAAACATTAGAAACAATTGAAAATATATTAACAGAGTTGGGTTATAAATTTTCTTGGAAACTATTGAATGCAAAAAATTATGGAATTCCTCAAAATAGAAATAGATGGTATTGTGTAGGGGTCAGAAACGAATTTGCCATTGATATAGACTCTGTTTTTCCAGAAAAAATCAAACTAAGTAAAACTTTAAAGAATATAATTGAAATGGAGATAAAAGATTCGCATATTGTATCAGATACAGCGATAAAAAACATAAGTAAGCATGTTAATTCATTTTTAGAAAAATCAAATAACATAATATATAATGAGCCCATTATTGCAAATAATATTAGACCTTCCAAGGTATCTTTTAGCGCTAATGGGATATCACCTTGTTTGACTGCAAAAATGGGAACAGGTGGGAATAATGTACCAGTCGTTGTTGAATTAAATAGAAAATACACTATTACAGAATGCCTAGCTATTATGGGGTTTCCTTCTAATTACAAAATAAAAGATAACTATAGTCAGAGTTACAAACAAATAGGTAATAGTGTCGTAGTACCGTTAATTGAATTAATTTCAAAAAATTTATTTAAATCACTAGAAATACTTTTACAAAAACAAGCGATGGAATAAATTTATACCATCGTTTGTTTTTATCAATTTGGTTTGATAGTTATATAGTATTTTCCTTTACTTCTACCAGATCCATTATCAATATGGTATGGCATTAGTAATTCTTTGCTTAATTTTCCGTGCGAAAATAAAAAAGATGTATAGTAAGGAGGATTGAACCACCCTTTGCCTTGGAATAAAGCTTCCTTAAGGTCTATATTAGCATCGATAACTTGTTTGATTTCATTTTTTACCAATGTTGTTAATTTACCTAGAGCACTATAGTCCAATATACTCGTTACATTTATTTTATAATATTCATTGCAGAACTTGATATAATTTTCTATATTTACATTTAAATTATTTGCAATAGTAGGGTTTTTATTGACTTGTTTTTTATCACAATAAAATATCAAAGTTGCAATTTTATTATCGATTTCATCAATATATTTAGTGAAAGCATCTTTGAAATTCGTAACCGACATTTTAGTAATTGTATAATTTTTTGAATCTTTTAGTTTTACTGATATACCCGAGTTATTTAATATTTCATAGTTAGGTATTAGTTTTAAATCCTCTTCAGTTAGTTGATAGTCATTTTTTAGTAGTAGATTCCTATCAATTGGCGTACAGGTTCTAATTATATAATTGTCAGATTTACACATAACTTTCTTTTTGGCGTTTTTTGAAAATTTATGTCCAACAACTTTAATGACATAGTAGTGATTGTTAGTGTCTAAATTGAGATCTGCACTCAAATATTTCCAAAAGGAATGTGATTTGTTTTTATTTAGTAGTTTAGAAAAACTGAATTCTTCAATATTTCCCTCGAATGTCCCTATATTGTTGGTATTTTGTAACATTAGGTTTGCAAGATCGTTTTGTATATTTCCATATTTAAGTTGAATATATCCACGTTTTTTTTTGCCAGAATCAGTTCCTTTAAGGTCGGCATTATAAGTTTGGAAAGACAATCTACCAACATTAAAGGTGCTTTTTTCTATTTCATTTTCTAGGTTAAATTCTAGTAATTTTGATTGCTTAATCCAGGATCCATGACGTTCATTTCCATGATAGATATAATGTACTTCCTTTCCTACTTTGCCAAAAAATAATGCACGTCGTATTATTGCTTCTTTATTATTGGTCAATAAATTTTGAATTTTTGTCCATTTATCTGAGAATAATATTTTGAACTGAGTGGTTGAAAATCTTCCAATGACGTTACCTTTAAGATCTCTTTTTATAGGTGCAGTTCCGTCAATTGTACCATCTGCCCAAATTAATAATCGTAAATCATTGTATACCGACTCATCGCAGTCATTAACACTATTTAAACTTTTTAGCCAATTTATAAAAGATTCAATATCTTCCTGATGAACACTGTTTCCATTTCCAATTTTTGTACTAATACCAAATGTACTATCTTTTATATGTATATAAAAATCAGGTTTTACATTTATTTTTTTGTTTGAAACGGGATCAAGCTCTTTAGTGGCAATTTCTGAGGTAATTATCGTATTGTCAGAAATTGAAATTTGATTATCCGAGCAAATACTTAGTATAAATTGTTTTAAATGAGATGATAATTCTTGTAAAGATTTGTTATTTAAACATTTTACTAAAATTTCTTCATTTGAAAAACCATGTGAATTATTTCCTGTAATGTGCATACTCATTTAATTTTCCTCCTTGTAACTTTCCATAATATCTTCGAGTCTGCAATCCAAAGCGTTGCAAATTTTCAGCAAAATATCTGTTGTAATATTTTCTCCTCTTCCTAATTTTGCAATAGAAGAAGGACTGACACCGCTGACTTCCATTAGTTCTTTTTTGTTCATTCCTTTGTCAATTAGTAGTTTCCATAATTTGTTATAGCTAATTCGTAACATCAATTTCCTCCTGTTCTAGATATAAAAAGCCTTGTCTTCCAAAATTAGAGAATTCAATAATATTTGCATTTTGAGTATCCATATCTTTGAAATGTTCGGCATTTTCTACAATTATTAACTGTCCAGATTTATACGATTGGGTTAAGTAATTGAATAAACCTATTTTCATTAAATCACTTTGATCTTGGTATATTTCTTCATCTAGACCTAGAGTAGGACTATCTATAATTAAATAGTCGATATTATGGTCAGCATATTCATTCATATATTCTTTCAATGATAAAGCTACTATACTATTTACAAAAGATCTATAACCATTCCCATTGTTTTGATGTTTTTTCAATCCATTAATACGTACATCAAAGTCTTTTCTATTAAATTCAACAGTTGAAACATCGGGATAATTACAACTTGATAAAAGACTTTTAATTATATCTCCTAGACTATCGTAAAAATTACTTGAGAAATGCTCTTTAGGATGGTACTCATTTTTTTTATCAGTAGTTTCTTTTCCAAAATCTTTTAAATCTTTCTCATATGAAGAAATGTAATCATCAATAGATTTCAGATTTTCTTTGAGATTACTATATTTTGTGTATAAAGAGAGTGTATTTTTTATACTATCCACTTGTGGTTGTAAAGTGCGTTTGATATGACTTTTTATTTTCAAGTACTCGTTATTTAAGTTTTTTAAAGTTTCTTTTTGAGATTCAATTTCATTACCTAAATCAAGCGTAGTTAATTCTAGAGAATGAGAGTGTTCTAAAATATGACTAAGTTCAGCCTTTGCAGATTCAATATATGAGTGATTACCTTCTATTTTAATTTCAGAATCACAGAATGGACACAGTCCACCATTAGAATGAGCATCCAGTAATGTGCTTCCTTCTACAATTAAAGAAAGACGCTTGATATCTGAAATATATTGTTCTCTCAAATTATTATATCTATCTTTGAGTACGTCATTTTCAATTAATTCATTCTGTACTTTAGAAATATCTTCTAAAATAGTATTAGCTTGTGTATTATATTGATTGATGATTGTTTCAGATATTTCGAGTTCCTTAATTAAAGTTGTCATCTCTTTATTTATATCTAAGTTTTCGAACTCTGATAAGTTTTTTACCAATATATTTTTTTGTTGAACTAAACTATTTACTTTAAGAGCTACATAATCGTTAAGGGCAGTATTTTTTGCTTCTTGTATTTCTTTTGTTACATTAGCGTCATAACTAGAAAAATCTTTTGATGATAATAGATAAATTAAGGAAGACAAAAACGCAGTCTTGCTAGTATTATCCATAGAGAGAAGTATAGACTCTTTATTACTAATGTTTGTTTGAGAAATATAATTAATATCAGAAATAGTTCTCCATGTAAGAGAATTTCGCACAAAATCTTTATTTTTTATAACATTAACAGGAGTATTTATACCTATTAAGTACAATAATAAATCGGATAGATACATCTTTTTGTCGCTACGTTTACTAGCGTTTAGATAATAATCTCCATCGTTAATAGTTGGGATTGTTGAAGTAATATGTACTTTATTTGTATTAAAATTTCTGGAAATGATAATTTTACCTTCTGGGTGAATAAGAGTGAGTTGAACATTATCATAACCATGAGTTTTAGAAAAAGGGAGATTTTTACTACCTAGACAATAGTCAATAGAATCGGCAATGCAACTTTTACCCGTATTAGATGGTCCAATAATGAAATTTATATTTGGAGAAAACTCAATAATAGCATCTTTTCTTAATTTTCCTGTAGCTCGTATTTCTTTTATATAAAACGACACTAAAGTATACCTCCTTCCAATTTTATAGATTTTTTGCTAACTAATTGTTGTAACTCAATATCATTTTTGTGATGAAAGTTTTTATAAATTTTTTCAGCTAAGATAATGTATTCATTTTTATATTCTGATTCAATTGAGTTTACAATGTTAATTCCGTTATTATTAATGGCGTAGACGAATCCATGTTCAGTCGATGTAGCTGTTATTAATCCTTTTTGTATCAAGATTTGTAATCCTTTTTTTGTAAAAGTTCTTCTTAATGATAATTGACTAAATGCTAGTGAAGAATTACCATGTAAATTATGAAGTGCAATATTGAATATTTTTGAAAAACAAACCATAAAATCATAAAGATATATCCGTTCTAACGAAATAGGAGAGGTTTGAACAGATAGCATCAATAATGTGCGTAGACTGAATTCTGTAGGAGTATTAAATATTTTATTCATCTATTGTCACCCACGATCTAATTACATTATCATTTACTAAAACATGACAGATACCTCTTTTTTCTAAATTTCCTATCAATCCAATGATATTTTTTAATGTTGAATTATCTAAAGTAATAGTAGTAATTTTTTCTAATATGGCATTTAGTCTCTCTAATCCAGTAGTATAATGATTTAGGTATGTCATTTCGATACCACTAAATGCATCTTCTTTCAATATCTCCATCTGATACTCTCCGTCATCAAATACATCTCTAATAGCGCGTTGTTTTTGCTCTAACGCAAAATAAGATTTATTTTGTGTTTCATAGTGGTTTTTTAAGTTAGGTAGAAGAGAATTAATGTTTGATGAAGTAATATCTATGTTAGTAATCTCAGAATATAACTCATAAAGGGCTTGTACATATTTTTCATCTTCACTACTTATATTAGCATCTGGAGAAATACTGATTGGTATACTTATATCCACTCCAGATATAGTTATGGTATTTTTATACTTATTATATCTGGCTTGTGCAATAGGAACTAAAGGTTTATTATTTGAAATTTCTAAATTATTAATTTCTAAATTTATCACCCCACCATTACTTGCATTGAAAAAATTATTTGTAACTTGTGGTGTATTCTGTTTATTCTCTTCTAAGGTATTTTGAATATATTCATCATCAATAGGTTTTGTTGACGCTACTACATTCATCTGGGAAGAAGATGAATTAAACATATTATTAATGTCATCTTCAGATAAATCAGTTAATTGAATACTATTAAATCTATTTCCTAAGGCGTCATTATTAAATTTCCAAATTCCTTGGCTAGACTTTGAATGCCAACTTAGGAATGTTGGTCTACCTAAGCTATTATCTGTTCGATTTTTCAATATAAATCGAAGGATGCTAAAAAGAAATATGGGAAGACATACATGCTCAATTTGAGGAAAATTTTTCTTTTCTATCTCTTGATTAATATCAATATCAAAATGCTCTGTATCAGATATTTCTATATCTAGTATTATGGTTTCCAATAGTACTTTAGTTAGCCATTTTCTTTTATCTGTTCCTAAATAATTATTTATTAACCTAGAAATTCGAGAAAGAATTTCTAGGTTATTTTTGTTTGAAGCAAATGTTGATACGTTCTGAAAATTATCTAATTCAATGTATACACTTTTAAAATCTGAACATTGCTTATAGTTACTTGTAGCTTTTTTTATTGTGTTTCCCATATTTGAAGTATCATCACCAGTTAAAACATAATTTAATGCGTGCATTAGATCAATTTCACGTAGATTGTCGGTTCCACCTTTCAGTTTATCTCTTGCTTTTTGCCGTGGTTTTCTAGCAGGTAAAAGTAGTGAAAAAAATATACCTCCTGTAAGATAAGGAACATTTTTAGTCATATTTTTTCCTCCTTTCTTAAATTAGTAACGCCCAGGTACCTTAGGCACCTCAAAGTACATTTGACTAGGACTATATCTACTATAGGGTAGTATATGTAGAAACAATTAATTTCATTTATTGTAAATATTATATCAAAATTGAAGCAAAAAATATATTCAATAGTATAAGAAAATTTTGTTTTTAGACAAATAATTACAATAAAAGATAGTTTTCTACTTATTAATATTCCCTTCTTAGCTCATCAATTAGCTACTGATGACTGGCAGCGAAGAAGGGAAAACAAAATTTAATAGTATCAACCTAGCCAGTTGGTTGATCTGAAATGAGGAATTCATTTTATGATCAACAACAATAGGAAATTCCACTGGGTTCCTCATTTCCATTATGGAAAGAGAGGTAACCAAAAGTGGTTAATAAAAATTACATTGGGAAGAAAACCCCACAAAACAAACGCACTACATACAAGTATTATGTAACAGAAAAGACAGAAAAAGGTGAGTGGAAAACAAAAGTTGTATGTGAAATCAAACCAGATGGCACTGAAGAAACAGAGATTTTAATAGATACTCTTCATAAAATGGACGATGCTGAGATTTACAACAATATCAAAAATAAACGCAAGATTTTAAATAATAAAGAGAAAGCAGAAAAGAACAAGTGGGAAAAAGAACATCCAGATAAAGAATGGGACTTTAACTACACACAGTCGTTAGATGCCATAGAAGAAAAAGGCATTCAGTTAGACAAAACATCAATTTTGGCAGTATCAGATAATATAGAGCTTGATGAAAACGTTGAAAAGCTTAAGGATGCAATGCAAAAACTGACACCTAAACAAAGAGAACTGATTCAAAAAGTATTTTATGACGAAATTCCCCAAGTGGAAATCGCAAGACAATAGAATGTCTCTCCATCTGCGATTCATAATCGCCTACAAAAGATTTTTAAAGCAATACGAAAAAATTTTGAGTAGGGGGTTCATTTTAGCAACTTTTCTTTGCCTATATATGTGAAGGGGTTAAGCCTTTCAAAAAATATATAGGAGGATAGTTGCTATGAACTTAAAACATAGAGTATGTATCAACGTAACAGATAGTGGTGGCAACAAGAAAGCGGTGCTACGTGGTGGTATGCGAATTATACCACGGAAAATAGCACAGTGGCTGTTTGGAGAAAATCTTGAGATTTTAGTCCTAACACCTGGTCAAAGCGTTGAATCGGTAGAGATACATGAAGTGAAGAAAGGAGAAGATAGGGATGAGTAAAACGAAGTTGTTGCTAGACGTAGTGGAGAATTTGCGAAATTTAGCTGATAGTCTTCAAGATCTACATGACGTAATGGTTAAACCACTAAATGTTGAAACAGTAGGTGCTATAGAAGAAAAAAATAAAAATTCAGAAAAAACGAAAGTCTCTCTTGAAGAAGTGCGTGGTTTACTTGCAAAAAAATCTAAGGAAGGAAAGTCTGCGGAAGTAAGGGCATTAATTCAAGGGTATGGTGTGGTTAAGTTATCTGAAATAAATACATCTGACTATGAAGATTTATTTAAGAAAGCAGAGGTGTTGTAGAATGACTGAAAAACATGCGGTTTTAAGTCCATCGTCAGCACATCGATGGATTACATGTCCAGGACTTCCACAATTAGAAAAATTTTTTGCAAACAAGACAAGTGAAGTAGCACATGAGGGAACACTCGCACATGCTGTAGCAGAAAACAAATTAAGAAAAGCACTCGGTATGAAATATAAGATGATTCAAGTATCCGACATAGATATGGACGCATATACAGATGATTATGTAGCCTATATCTTGCAGGAACTGGAAAATATCAAGCAGTCAACAAAAGACCCCGTAGTCTTGGTTGAAGAACGTTTAGATTTTTCAAACTATGTACCCGAAGGTTTTGGTACCGGTGATTGTCTGATTATCGCAGATGAAAAACTCTATATTATTGATTTTAAATATGGAAAATCTGTACAAGTTGATGCAAAAGATAATCCACAAATGATGTTGTATGCTCTAGGCGCTTTAAATCTCTATGATGCACTATACGACATTAAGGAAGTCACGATGACCATCTTCCAACCGCGAAAGTTTCATATTTCAAGGGATACGAAATCAGTAGACGATTTGTTACATTGGGCGAATACAGAGTTAAAAGAAAAGGCTGAATTAGCTTTTAAAGGTGAAGGAACGATTGAGTATGGACCTTGGCTACAATTTAGTAACTGTAATGCCGTACTAAGAGTTAGGAAAGACTATCATGATAAACTCAAACAATTTCAACTAGCGTCGCCACATTTATTAACCGATGCAGAAATAGAAGAAGTGCTAGAACACGTAGATGACTTAGTTAAATGGGCAACGGAGATAAAAGAATATGCAACGAAAGTCGCAATAGAAACTGATAAAGAGTGGTCTGGTTACAAGTTAGTAGAAGGACGTTCAATTCGTAAATTTAAAGATGAAGAACAAGTCGCAAAAATAGCACAAGAAAATGGTTATACGAACATTTATCGTCAAAGTCTAATTACACTGACGGATATGCAAAAGTTGATGGGACGAGATAAGTTCAATGAGTTATTAGGAAATTACATTTATAAACCACAAGGTAAGCCTACTCTTGTGCCAATAACAGATAAAAGAAAAACATTCATTATGCATAATGCAAAACAAGAATTTAAGGAGGAAAAGTAAACATGACAAATAAGTTAAACAATACAAAGGTAGTAACGGGAGTAAACACACGATTTTCATATTTTAACGGTTGGGAGCCGGTGTCTATCAATGGAAGTAATCCAAAGTACAGTGTATCGGTTTTAATTCCAAAGGATGATAAAGAAACAATCACAAAAATTGAAAAAGCGATAGATGTTGCGATTGAACAAGGAATTGCTAAATTTGGAGGTAAAAAACCAAATAAACAATCGATAAAATTACCACTACGTGATGGGGATATTGAACGAGAAGATGAGGCCTATAAAGGACATTATTTCATTAATGCTAATTCAACAACAGCCCCACAAATCGTAGATAAAAATGTAGAACCCATTTTAAACCGTGAAGAAGTGTACAGTGGTTGTTATGGGCGAGTATCGTTAAACTTCTATGCTTTTAACTCTAATGGAAATAAAGGAATCGCCTGTGGTTTAGGGAATATCCAAAAATTACGAGATGGAGAACCATTAGGTGGTAGAAGTAATGCGGCTGATGATTTTAGTACAATAGAAGATGATGAGTTTCTAGCTTAGGAGGATAAAAAGATGAGTGAATTTTTAACAGTAATGGCTTATGTTTCAATGATTTTATGGACGTTATTTGGATTATTTATGCTTTATACGTCTGTACGTGATGATATTCGCAACGAGAAAAAACGTAAGGAGGAAAAACAATGATTGACATAGTAAATGGCTTACTTGTCCTACTCCTAGGTGTATATATTGGTGAAATTATCATTAAGCGACTAACTGACTTATACATTGAAATTAAAGACAAATTCGATAAGTAGATGACAATGGGAGTGGAGAGATTCGCTCCCTTTGTTTGATTGGAGATAAAAATGAAAATAGAAAAACTCAGTATTGATATTGAAACATTCTCTAGTGTTAACCTCGCAAAGTCAGGAGTGTATCGTTATGTTGAGTCAGATGATTTTGAGATATTACTATTTGCTTATTCGATTAATGATGAACCCGCCAACATAGTGGATGTCGCCAGTGGAGAGAAGATACCGCAAGGAATAGTTGATGTGCTAAAAGATAACACGATAGCTAAATGGGCATTTAATGCACAGTTTGAACGTATTTGTTTATCACGTTATCTAGGTTTGAAAGCTGGAGAATACTTAAACCCGATGAGTTGGCGATGCACGATGATATGGTCTGCTTATATGGGGTTACCATTATCGCTTGAAGGAGTAGGTACTGTACTAGGATTGGATAAGCAGAAATTAACAGAAGGCAAAGACCTTATTCGTTATTTTTGTGTACCGTGTAATCCTACTAAGTCAAATGGGCAAAGAACAAGAAATTATTATTATCATGATGAAAAAAAGTGGCAACAGTTTAAAGAATACAATAAGCGAGATGTAGAAACTGAACAAGCAATACAAACTAAGCTAAAAAAATTTCCAGTACCAGATTTTATATGGGATGAGTACATCTTGGATCAAAGAATCAATGATTGCGGCATTTTAGTAGATAAAGAGTTTGTCAAACAAGCAATCAAAACAGATGAAAAAGTGCGAAATGAGCTTTTATTAGATTTACAAGAAATAACGGGTTTAGATAATCCAAATTCAGTAGTTCAATTAAAAGAGTGGTTATTATCTAAAGGAATAGAAGTTGAAAGTTTGGATAAGAAATTAGTTATGAAATTAGTCAAAGAAACAAAAGGTGAAATTGCTGAAGTATTGGGTAAAAGACTACAACTTGCGAAGTCATCGGTTAAAAAGTATCAAGCAATGAATAATGTAGCTTGCGAGGATAATCGGTGTCGAGGTATGTTTCAATTTTTGGGAGCCAATCGTACAGGACGGTTTAGTGGTAGATTGGTTCAATTGCAAAATCTACCACAAAACCATATGAAGGATTTATCTGAAGTAAGGGAACTATTCAAACAGAAAGACTCTAACTTAGAGTTACTTTACGATGATATTCCTAAAGTGTTATCAGAGTTAATTCGTACAGCGTTTATTCCATCAAAAAATAAAAAATTTTATGTAGCGGATTTCTCAGCTATTGAAGCAAGAGTGATTGCATGGCTTGCAGGAGAGAGTTGGCGTGAAAAAGTGTTTAAAGAAAATGGAGACATTTACTGTGCTAGTGCTAGTCAGATGTTTGGTGTTCCAGTTGAAAAGCATGGTGCAAATAATCATTTAAGGCAAAAAGGGAAAATTGCTGAACTTGCTCTTGGTTATGGTGGGTCGATTGGAGCCTTAACGGCTATGGGAGCATTAGATATGGGATTAGCTGAAGAAGAGTTAAAACCACTGGTTGATGTATGGCGAGAGTCTAATCCAAATATTGTTGATCTTTGGTGGAGTTTCGATAAGGCTGTAAAAGATGCGGTGAAAGGACGGACAACAACTAGAAAACATGGAATTGAGTTTAATTGTAAAAGTGGGTTACTTAGAATAACACTACCTAGTAAACGTCAACTAACCTACATCAAACCACGAATTGATATGAACAAGTTTGGTAGTGAGTCAGTGACTTATGAAGGAGTAGGCACAACGAAAAAATGGGAGCGAATTGAAAGTTATGGTCCTAAGTTTGTCGAAAATATCGTTCAAGGAATTGCCCGAGATATTTTGCTATATGCGATGAAAAATTTAAGTGATTATGACATAGTAGCCCACGTACACGATGAAGTAATTATTGAATGGGATAAAAACATAAAGATCGAAGATATTATTCAAGTTATGAACCATGTACCTGACTGGGCTAAAGGTTTGATGTTAAATGCAGACGGATATGTGTGTGATTTCTATAAAAAAGATTAATGTGGGAAATTTTTTCTCACATTTTTTTATTAAGGGGGTTCATTTTAGCTAAATTTCTTTGCCTATAGATGTGAGAGGTATAAGACCTTTTCAAAAGATAAAACTATAGGAGGTAGCTACTATGAAAGAGCTAATACCAAAAAACGAATTTGGCATTTTTGCCGACAAGCATGATATTGCACGAGTAGATAGTTTGTTTGTGGCTGAGGCATTTGGGAAAAACCACAAAGAAGTACTGAGGGATATTAGAAAAATGACTGAAGTAAATTCTGGACTAAGTGAAGAATTTGCTGAGCGCAATTTTGCGCTGGGGTCTTATAAAGATAAGCAAAATCAAAAAAGACCTTGTTACTACTTAACTAGAGATGGGTTCACGATGCTTGTGATGGGATACACTGGAATTAAGGCGATGAAGTTTAAAGAGTTGTACATTAAACGATTCAATGAAATGGAAGAGTTTATCTCGACATTACAGTCTGCAAGATATGAATTTCCACATTTAACTGAAAACATTAAACTCATTCATATAAATCCAAAACCATACCACTTCAGTAATGAGTGTGACTTGATTAACAGAGTAGCTTTAGGACAGTCAGCTAAACAATTTAGACTTGCTAACGGAATTGAAAAAGGAAAAAGTATTCGACCTTATTTAACAAAAGAACAGATTAATCTTGTTGAAGTTTTACAAAAAGTGGATGTAGGATTGCTTGTTGCTTTTTCAAATTATGAAGATAGAAAACGACACTTAGAGTGGTACAAAACAAAATGGGAGGAGCAAAACAATGTCAAAATCAATTAATCGAGTAATGAAAGAAAAAGGGACGGAGTTTAAACCCTTGATTTATATCTGCGCACCATTTAGTGGGAATGTAGAAAGGAATATTAAAAATGCAGTTAAATTGGCAGAATTAGCTTATCAAAAAGGTTGTATTCCACTAACTCCACACTTACTGTTTCCATTTATGGATGATGACAACAAAAAACATCGAAAAGATGCGATGTTCATGGATATTATCTTTTTAGGTAAATGTCAAGAGTTATGGGTGTTAGGAGATACCATTACAGAAGGTATGGAAAAAGAAATTCAAGTCGCAATGCAAAGACGTCAAACAATTAAACATTTTAATAATGATTTTTTGGAGGTAGCGTATGAATCTGACGATTTATTCATCTAATGATAGTGGGAATGCGAAAAACTGCGTATACCAAACGTTGCATACAGTACGTAATGCTGAAGAATTAAAACAAGCCGTTTTACATGACCATGTTTGTGCGAGGTTTAAAAACAATTATCGAAATAAGGAAAACTTTATAAGTAGTGATTGTGATGTGTTTGACTGTGATAACGAGCATAGCGACAATCCAAGTGATTGGATTTATCCAGAAGATTATGAGTTTTTACTAGACGGTGTGAGTTACGCAGTAGTTCCAAGTAGAAATAATATGAAAGATAAAAATGGAAGATCAGTACGACCAAGACACCATGTTTATTTTCCACATAAGTCGTTTAATAGTACTGAAGAATGTGAGAACTTCAAACGAAAAGTACAAGCAAAGTATTCTTTCTTTGATGCTAATGCACTAGACGCTGCACGTTTTATCTTTGGACATAATACGGATGAGATTGTTTGGTTTGAAGGGACTAAAACAATTGATGAACTATTGTTTGATGATGTGGATGTGTTTGAAGAAATGGAGTTACAACTACCTAGTATTGAAGAAGGTTCAAGGAATGCTACTCTGAGTCATATCGCAGGAAAACTTATCAAGCGATATGGCAATTCGGATACTGCTTATCAATTGTTCTTAAAAGAGGCAGAAAAGTGTAATCCACCATTAGAACAAGATGAACTGCGTACGATTTGGAACAGTGCAATTAAGTTTGGTCATAAGATAAGCAGTCAAGCAGACTACATTCAACCAGAACACTATAACCAAGAATTACAACTTATGCCCACAGACTACTCGGATGTTGGGCAAGCAACGGTTCTTGCTCGTGAGTACAAACATAAATTACGTTACTCACCTTCAACAGAGTATTTAGTATATAACGGAAGATTTTGGGAAGAGTCTAAACCTTTAGCCCAAGCAGTCGCACAAGAATTAACCGAGCGACAATTAGATGAGGCAACGATTGAAATTGAAAAGTGTTTAAAAGATTTAACGAACACTGGTGCTATGAAACTCATTATAGGAATAGGGGCTAAAAAAGCGAAAGAGCAATTTAATAAACTACAAAAACGTGCATATGAAAAATACGAGAATGCTTTGAATTATGAAAAGTATGCTATCAAAAGACGTGATAGCAAATATATTTGGTCTGCTTTGAAAGAAGTACATCCGATGATACAAATAGCACCTGTAGATTTAGACACAAATGAGTTTCTACTCAATACTCCAAAAGGAACAATTAACTTGCAAAACGGTAGCTTGCAAGCACATAATCCTAGTAATTTTATTACGAAACAGACAAGTGTAAGTGTATCAAACGAAAATGAACATATATGGCTAGAAACACTAAATACTATTTTTGTAAATGACCAAGATTTAATTGATTATGTTCAGCTGATTGTAGGTTTAGCTGCAATTGGCAAAGTATATGTAGAGGCACTCATTATTTCTTATGGCGAAGGACGAAATGGGAAGTCCACCTTTTGGAATGTCATTTCAAGAATATTAGGAACCTACGCTGGTAGTATCTCGGCAGATATTTTAACGAGTCAAATTAGACGAAACGTCAAACCAGAACTAGCTGAGGCAAAGGGTAAACGCCTACTAATTGCCGCTGAATTAGAAGAAGGAATGCGACTAAATACATCTAACATCAAGCAACTGTGTTCAACAGATGAAATTGCAGCGGAGAAAAAATACAAAGACCCATTCAAGTATGTACCAACGCACACCTTAGTCCTTTATACCAATCATCTACCAAAAGTTGGAGCAATCGATAAAGGGACGTGGCGACGTTTGATTGTTATTCCGTTTCTAGCGACTATTGAAGGCAGTCAAGATATTAAGAACTATGCTGATTATTTATATGAAACCTGTGGCAGTGTAATACTTCAATGGGTTATTGATGGTGCTCAGAAAGTAATTAAAGCAAACTATCATCTAACCTTACCACAAATCGTGCAAGAATCTATTGAAACCTATAAGAAAAATAACGATTGGTTAGGTTATTTTATTGAAGAGTGTTGTGAAATGGATAAGGCTTATACTCAAAAATCAGGAGAGTTTTATAGTGAGTATCGTGCGTTTTGTGCACGAAGTGGGGAGTATGCACGAAGTACTTCTGATTTTTACACAGCATTGGAATCAATTGGAGTCGAGCGTAAAAAGACTAAACAAGGTATTTTGATTTATGGCTTACGTTTGAAAAGTGAGTTTTTAAACTAAGGTGCAAGTCATAGAAGGTCATATACAGTACTTTTTCTATAGTATAAAAATTTTTAATCTATATAAAAGTATAGTATAAGACTTTCTACAACCTGCAACCATATAAGTGGAGGTATTAAGAAATGCTAGAAAAAAGAGTAGAACAACAATTAGTGAAACAAGTAAAAGCTAAAGGTGGTTTATGTTTAAAGCTAAATAGTCAGAGTATGAGTGGTATTCCAGATAGGTTAGTTTTGTTACCACCAGGGAAAATAGGTTTTGTAGAAGTGAAGCAGAAAGGAAAGAAACCAAGACCACTTCAAATACGAAGAATGAAACAATTGATGGAGTTAGGTTTTTACTGTTCGCTCATGGATGAGATAGAACAAGCTGGAGGTGTAATTGATGAAATATGTGCCACATAGTTATCAAGAATATGCTAAAGAATTCATTGTGAAGAATAAGGTAGCTGCTTTGCTACTTGAAATGGGTTTAGGCAAAAGTGTCACAACACTAACAGCTATTGATGAGCTTATCTACGATAGATTTGAAGTGAGTAAGGTTTTAGTTATAGCACCGCTTAGAGTAGCGATCAGTACATGGCCAAGTGAAATCAAAAAATGGGAACATTTAAATAGACTAACTTACTCAGTGGTAGTTGGAACTGAGAAAGAACGCTTGTTGTCTTTAAACAAGAAAGTAAATATTTATATCATTAATCGTGAAAATATAGATTGGTTAGTGAACAAAAGTGGAGTAACGTTTGATTTTGATATGGTAGTCATTGATGAACTGAGTTCTTTTAAATCATATCAAAGTAAACGAGTGAAAAGTTTACTAAAGGTTCGACCGTACATTAAACGCATAGTTGGTTTAACAGGAACACCAAGCAGTAATGGTTTGATGGATTTGTGGGCTGAGTTTAGAATACTTGATTTTGGAGAAAGACTGGGTCGATATATTAGTCACTACCGCAGCACATACTTTGTTCCCGATAAGCGAAATGGTGCAATTGTATATAGCTATAAGCCACAAAAGAATGCTGAAGAACGAATCTATGAAAAAATTTCAGATATTACCATTTCAATGAAAGCTAAAGACCATCTGAAGATGCCGGATTTAGTCATGAATGAAGTAAATGTAGAGCTGAGCAATAAAGATAAAACAAAGTACGAAGAGTTTAGAAAAGAAATGGTTATGCAAGTAAGTGATAGGGAAATTGATGCTGTAAATGCTGCAAGTCTATCCAACAAACTACTACAGATGGCGAGTGGTAGTATTTATGATGAAGATGGAAAGTTTTATGAAATCCATGATAAAAAATTAGATGTACTGGAAGACTTAATTGAAGGAGCAAATGGGAAGCCAGTGCTAGTGGCGTATTGGTTTAAATCAGATAAAGAACGAATTGAAAAAAGATTCAAAGTAAAAGAAATCAAAACAAGCGAAGATATAGCTGAGTGTAACAAAGGGAACATTCCAGCAGCACTCGTCCACCCAGCAAGTGCAGGGCATGGACTCAATCTACAAGAAGGGGGTTCTACCTTGATTTGGTATTCTCTAACATGGTCGTTGGAGTTATACCAACAAACCAATGCACGGCTTTATCGTCAAGGGCAAACACAAACAGTGGTGATTCAACACATTATCACTAAAGGCACGATAGATGAAGATGTCCTAAAGGCATTGAAACGAAAAGATAAAATACAAACGGCACTGATGAATGCCGTGAAAGCACAGATTGAGTAGAAATTCTATCGAGAATTTACCTCAAAGTAACAGGAGGTAAAAGACATGAGTGCAGTGAATATACTAAATCGAGTAAAGGAAATAGAGAAAGAGATACAAATCAAACAAAATCTTGCGATGAGTTATCGACAAATCGCAGAAGGCTTACAATCTCCAAAGTATTCAGATATTCCTAAAAGTCCTAATCGTAAGCGAGAGCCGATGGCAGATGCATTGAACAAAGCGATGGATTTGGAAAATGAAGTCAAAGAATTAGAAAAAGAAATTGTATCAGTGAAATCAACCATCTTTCATGTGATTCAGTTAGTGGAAAACAAGGAGCAACAGTTGATATTACTGGAACGCTATATACATGAACAACCGTGGAATAATATCATCAAGAAGATTAACTACTGTCGTTCGCGTGTTTTTGAACTTCATAACGATGCCATAGTGAGTTTTTATAGGGCATATGATAACTTCGGACTCGAACGGACTTCAGTGGACTCTAGTGGACGTTGAAAGACTAGTAGTCTTTATGTTATGATATACTTGTCAAAATAGAATAAAGAGAAGCCTTGAAGGAGAAATCCGACAGGGCTTTTTTCATACCCCAAAGGAGAAAGTCATGCCGAGAAAACCAAAGCGACCGTGTTCATATCCAAGTTGTCCGAAGCTGACGGAAGGACGATTTTGTATGGAACATGAACGACAAGAGAATAAGCGATACGAACAGTATGACCGTAATCCAGTAGTCAGAAAACGTTACGGCCATAATTGGCGAAAGATACGTGCCAGTTATGTTAAAGCTCATCCTTACTGTGAACGATGTTTTAAAGAAGGTCGTATGAAACGTGTAGAAGAAGTTCATCATATCAAGCCACTCGCTGAAGGTGGTACACATGATACAACTAATTTAATCTCGCTTTGTCAGTCTTGTCACAGTAAAATTCACGCACGAAATGGAAGTCGATGGAATAAAAAATAGTCACTCAAGTGAGTGACTAAAATAAATCTGAATGCGACCCTGTATCGATCATAGTTAAGGTTAGAATATCATTTTCTATTAAATAAATTAAAAGCCAATCTGGTTTGATATGACATTCATGATATCCAGCAAAATTACCTGTTAACATGTGATTCCTATGTTTTTCTTCGAGAGGAATGCCTTTACTTAATTTTGTGATGACATCCTCTAATAAACTAAGATCATAGCCTCGTTTCTTCATTAGTTTATAACTTTTTTTGAATTTATTGGTGTACTTGATATGATACATTATTCTTCATCCAATGCTTTAAATAAATCTTTAACAGATGAATAACTTGGTACATTTGGGTCTTTAGAAATTTTTCTTGCTTCTTCCATAGCATCTAACGTTTCTTGATTATACTTTGGAAGTTCTACTGTAAAAGGTAAACCTCCACGTAGAACGCATTGACGTAAGAACATATTCACTGCACTAGACATATCTAAGCCAAGTCTCGAAAATAATGCGTTGGCATCTTCTTTAACAGTCGAATCGATTCTAATTTGAGTTGGACTTGTAGCCATAATTAATACCTCCTTTAATCAAGTATAATTATACTACAAAAACAACACATTGTAAACCGATGTGGTGACTGATGAAAGGGTAGGGGGGAGTTAAATCTCTAAAAATGATCCGATCCAACAACGGGTGCCTCCCATCACGCACAAAAATAGCGAAATCAAAAGGGTAATAGGGAAAAATCAAAAATAAAATAAAGTGAGGTGATAGAAATGCCGACAAAATCAAACAATATCGGAGGACGTGGTGGTAAAAGAATCGGTGCAGGAAGAAAGAAAAAAGCCACAATTGAAAAATATAAAGAAGGAAATCCTAGTGGGAGAAAACTAGAAATATTAGATATTCCTGAAATTGAAGGAGTCAGCATGCCAGAGCCACATGAGTTTTTATCCACAATACAAAAAGATGGTACAAGTCTTCAAGCAAAAGAAATTTTTGAAGAAACCTGGAAGTGGGTCCATGACATCGGAGTTGGCAGGAAAGTTCCGACCCCACTTCTTGAAAGATATGCCATGAGTAGTGCTAGATGGATTCAATGTGAAGAGATGACAAGTAAACTAGGTTTTTTATCGAAGCATCCAACAACAGGCAAACCCATTCCATCTCCATTTATTAATATTGGTATTAACTATATGAATCAAGCAGTACGGCTATGGAATGAAATCTTTCAAATTGTTAAAGAAAACTGTTCTACAGAATTTGATGATATTACACCTCAAAACGATATGATGGAGCGATTATTACGCTCTAGGAAAGGATTATAAATATGATTGAAAAAGTAAACCCACAACACCCAGACAAGATTGCTGATCGCATTGCAGGGGCAATTGTGGACTTAGCCTATACAAAGGAAGATGAACCAAAGATTGCAATTGAGGTATTGATTGGACATGGTAAGTGTCATGTCATTATTGAAACCACAGTCACTCTAAAGAAAAAAGAGATTATCCCAATTATTGAACGCATTGCTGGTAAGATATCGTGTGATATCACAATTGAAAAACAAGATGAACATTTGGCAAATAATCAAAAAGAGAAAATGCGATGTGGTGATAATGGTATCTTTAAAGGTGTTCCACTCACAGATGAACAGAGACGACTATCAGATATTGCACGAAACATTTATAGACAATACCCATTTCACGGCAAGTATATTTTAGACAAAGAGAAACTAATCATCTGTCAAAGTAATGCCTATACGCAGTTTTTACAAAGTCAATTTCCAAATGCCATCATCAATCCGTTAGGTGATTGGACTGGTGGTACGGATGTAGACACTGGGGCTACTAACCGTAAGCTAGGCAGTGATATGGCAGATTCAATAACAGGTGGTGGTTTACATGGTAAAGATTTATCGAAAGCAGATGTATCGGTCAATATTTATGCTTTTTTAAGAGCACAACAGGTAAATGAATCTGTGTTGTTCTCTTGTGCTATTGGCGATGAAACGATTGACGGTATACCGTATGAGGATATTGTCAACATCGCAAAAGAATATGTAGACTCCGTTGGCGGTTTTGAAAAACTAGCCGAATGGGGTCTTTTTTAGAGGTGTGATATGAACAAAGAAGCAACCTATTATTTAGCTAATATTCATGACCTTATCCCTTATGCGAACAATGCAAGGACGCATTCAGATACTCAAATTGCACAAATTGCTTCCAGCATAAAAGAGTTTGGGTTTCTTAATCCAATTATTGTATCACGTGATCACACAATTCTCTGTGGACACGGTCGTTATTATGCCGCACAAAAGTTAGGTCTTGAAAAGATACCATGTATAAAAGAGGAACATCTAACGGAAGCACAAAAGAAAGCCTATATTATCGCAGATAATAAACTAGCACTTAACGCTGGGTGGGATAATGACCTATTAACCATTGAGTTATCAGAATTACAAGGGTTAGACTTTGATTTAGACTTACTTGGATTTGATGATAAAGAATTATCCAAACTGTTTGATGATGACAAAGAGACTCAAGAATATGACTTTGATGTCAATGACGAGTTAACGAAACCAACGATCACACAATTCGGTGACATTTGGCATTTAGGCAAACATATGTTAATTTGTGGTGATTCTACCAAAGAAGAAACTTATAAAAAGTTACTCGGAGATACTAAAGTCAATCTAGTGGTAACTGATCCGCCTTATAATGTGAACTATGAAGGTAGTGCAGGAAAAATTAAAAACGATGATATGGAAGATGGAGCGTTTTATCAGTTCTTGTGTGATGCTTTTACGCAAGCTGAAAAGGTCATGGCACAAGATGCAAGTATCTATGTGTTCCATGCGAATACGGAAGGCTACAATTTCAGAAAAGCATTTAAAGATGCAGGATTTTATTTATCAGGGACGTGTATTTGGAAAAAACAGTCACTTGTTTTGGGGCGAAGCCCTTATCAGTGGCAACATGAACCCATTTTGTTTGGTTGGAAACAAAAAGGTAAACATCAATGGTATACCGGTAGAAAAGAATCCACGATTTGGGAGTTTGATAAACCAAAGAAAAATGCAGATCATCCAACGATGAAACCCATCGAGTTGATGGCTTATCCGATTAAAAATTCAAGTATGACCAATAGTGTCGTGTTAGATATGTTTGGTGGTAGTGGCTCTACTTTACTGGCGAGTGATCAACTGGGTAGAATCTGTTATTCCATTGAACTTGATGAAAAATTTTGTGATGTGATTGTAAAACGATATATCGAACAAGTCGGAAAGTCGGATGATGTGTATGTCGTCCGTGATAATAAGAAAGTATCATACGATGATTTAGTAGGTGATGAAAATGCGTAAGCTAACAATGGGAAGTTTGTTTTCAGGGTCAGGAGGTTTTGAACTCGCTTCAAAATTGTCTGGTATTACACCGATTTGGAATTCAGAAGTCGAACCGTTTCCTGTGCTTGTCACTAGGAAGAATTTCCCAGAAGTCAAACAATTAGGCAATATTCAACATATCAACGGCAAAAGAATACCACCAGTAGATATCATTACTTTTGGTAGTCCTTGTCAAGATTTATCTATAGCAGGCAAAAGACAAGGGTTGGACGGTAAACGGTCTAACCTTTTTTATGAAGCGATTCGAGTAATTAAAGAAATGAGGAAGGAAACAAATGGTAACTATCCACGATTTATCATCTGGGAAAATGTCCCAGGTGCCTTCTCAAGCAACAAAGGAGAAGATTTCAGATGTGTCCTTGAAGCCATCTGCCACATCAAAGACATACAGACATCTATCCCTAGACCTTCAAAATGGGAAAACAGTGGCGACATCATGGGTGGAGCATTCTCTCTTGCATGGCGAGTGTTGGACGCTCGGTATTTTGGAGTCCCCCAAAGACGCAAAAGAATCTTTCTTGTCGCAGATTTTAATGGCAGAAGTGCCAGTGAAATATTATTTGACGAAAAAAGCGTGCCAAGGAATATTGAAACGAGCTCAGATGAGAGGAAAACAACTACCAAAAGAATTGGAAGACGCACTACGTTGTGCTTAAACGACCAAGGTGGAGAGCGTATGGACGTGACCGAAGATTTCACAGCCACACTTCGTGCCAAAGGGAATCGAGCCCCGTATGTGTTTGAAAATCACGGACAAGATAGTCGATTTAATGGACCACTTGACGTATCCCCAACATTGGGGGCAAACCTTGGTTTAGGGGACAATAATCAACCATTGGTAGTGGATGCCAAAACTTACGACATTCGTTTGACAAGCGAAAACACACGCAATGTCAGGGCGACTATTTACGAAACAGATACCTCAAGAACGATTGATACTGGAGGCAACAATCTAGACAGAAATCAAGGTGGATTAGCTGTGGTGTATTCCACCAGTAAAAACTCACACCATACAATCGCTAATGTGAATGAAGTTGGGACGCTTGTGGCAAGTGATTATAAAGATCCACCAACCGTCATGGAAAGAAACTTAAAGGTTCGTAGATTAACACCATTAGAGTGTGGTCGATTACAAGGCTTTCCAGATGACTGGTGTAAGGATTTAGCGGTTCTAGAACCTAGTGAAAAAAATATACGGCTTTGGAGAGCTGTCTTTGAAGAACATCGACTCATCAATGGCAAAAGCAAATCGAAGTCTGATAAACAAATTAAAAAATGGCTATCCAATCCATATTCGGATACGGCTCAGTATAAAATGTGGGGAAACGGTGTCGCCCTTCCATGTGTCGTTTATCTGATGAAAAAAATCTTCGAAATAGCGAACAAATGACTTGATAAATAATCGGTTTAGAGTGATATATAGTGTAACGAAAATACAGGAGGTTAATTCTGATGACACAAGCATTAAACGAAAAATTATACGAGGTTGCAGAAAAGCATATTTTTTCTTTAGAAGGTAGAGGCGATTTAGTACCTAGAATGCGAGATAACGATGACTTTTTGGATGTTTATGTGATGAGTTTAGAGAAACTTTTAAAAGAAGTCTATGAGTTGGGAAAAGCAGATGGAAAAAATGAAAAATAACATTGAGAAATTAAGATTGGAGTACCAAAACGGTACTCGAGTGAAACTTGTTAAAATGGATGACAAACAAGCACCACCTATTGGTACAAAAGGGACTGTGTTAGGAGTAGATGATATTGGCTCTATTATGGTTTATTGGGATAATGGTAGTCGATTGAGTGTCGTATTGGGTGAAGATTGTTGTATGAAACTTGATGATTAAAAAAATTGAATCATTATGAGAAATAATCAACATAAGACTTGATATTCATAGCGTTTAGAGTGATATATAGTGTAACAAAACAAAAGGAGAAAACACCATGTACAGACATACACAAGAAGCACTCAACGGATTAAAAACAGAAATAAAAGCCTGTAAAAAATATGCAGATTTAGCTACTCAACAAGCACAAAAAGGAAACGTAGGCAATGCGATTCAATTTTTAGAGATTGCCCAAACGGCAAGGACGTGTGCCAAGCAAGCACATGAAGCCTTATGGGATTTATCAAAAGGGCAACTAAGTGATGAAGCATTTGATCGTTTTTGCGAAGCAGAAACCCTAAGTCAAGTGATAAACAAGGCTTATAAAGCCATTCAACAAGCAAGAACTTAAGAAAAACGGATCGGATAGGGGTTTATACAAGTTTGTCACTTTTATTGAAGAAGATGAAAAAGAATGTCGTAAAATCATTCTAAATAGTGAAAAAATCACTTGATAAATAGTTGTTTTAGAGTGATATATCGTGTAAAGACATGAAAGCGAGGAAAGTAACATGACAAGATTTGAAAAACATTTTAACATGATACAAACTGACCCATTTTCAGCAAGAGAGATTTTAGAAGAAAGACAAAAGGAACTGAATCGTTTAAAAAACAAACGAGACTGTTGTAAAAATGGATTTAGATGGCAATGTATCACACAAGAATTAGAACAGCTAGAAAAAGAATATCAACTTTTAGATGAATTGATTTAGGAGCATTGGCTCCTTTTTTGTTGGGAGGACAGAACATGACCTATAAACCAAGTCCGTTTAAATTAAAGACATCAACCTATAATAAAGAGTTTGCTGACTATGCCGTCAATTTTATTGAATGTCTATCGCATACTAAAGGCACATGGGCAGGGAAGCCATTCAAACTTCTTCAATGGCAAGAACAAATTATCCGTGACTTGTTTGGCATTGTTAAACCAGATGGGTATCGACAGTTTAACACGGCCTACATTGAAATCCCTAAAAAGATGGGTAAGAGTGAGTTAGCGGCTGCTGTTGCATTATTACTTTGTTGTGGGGACTTTGAGGAACGTGCAGAAGTCTATGGTTGTGCAGCAGACCGACAACAAGCAAGTATTGTCTTTGAAGTAGCAGCAGATATGGTACGAATGTGTCCTGCTTTAAATAAACGTGTGAAGATTTTAGCCTCACAAAAACGACTTGTGTATTTACCAACCAACAGTTTTTATCAAGTCTTATCAGCTGAGGCTTACTCCAAGCATGGTTTTAATATCCACGGTGTGGTGTTTGATGAATTGCATACACAGCCCAACAGAAAACTCTTTGACGTCATGACCAAAGGGAGTGGAGATGCACGGACGCAACCTTTGTATTTTTTGATTACCACAGCTGGTACAGATACCCATTCGATTTGTTTTGAAACGCATCAAAAAGCAAAGGACATCTTAGACGGACGGAAAGTCGACCCTACTTTTTATCCTGTCATTTATGGGGCAGACGAGAGTGATGATTGGACAGATCCAAAGGTGTGGCATAAAGCCAATCCATCATTAGGAGTTACTGTACCCATTGAAAAAGTCAAAATGGCTTGTGAATCGGCTAAACAAAATCCAGGAGAAGAGAATGCCTTTAGACAATTAAGACTCAATCAATGGGTAAAACAAGCAGTCCGTTGGATGCCGATTGAAAAGTGGGATGCGTGTGCGTTTAACGTCAATGAAGCAGACCTTGAAGGACGAGTGTGTTATGGAGGCTTAGACTTATCTTCTACAACTGACTTGACTGCGTTTGTATTAGTCTTTCCACCAGAAGATGAAGACGATAAATATGTGATACTACCATACTTTTGGTTACCCGAAGATACCATTCCGTTAAGAGTTAGACGTGATCATGTGCCGTATGATTTATGGGAGAAACAGGGGTATGTTGAAACGACAGAAGGGAATGTCGTGCATTACGGTCATATTGAAAAATTTATTGAACGATTAGGTCAAATATTTAACATTAAAGAAATTGCCTTTGATCGCTGGGGAGCCGTTCAAATGGTACAGAATTTAGAGAGTATGGGATTTACCGTTGTACCTTTTGGACAGGGATTTAAAGATATGAGCCCACCCACTAAAGAATTGATGAAGCTCACACTTGAACAAAAGATAGCTCATGGGGGGAATCCTGTTTTAAGATGGAATATGGATAACATTTTTATTCGAACAGACCCAGCAGGAAATATCAAAGCAGATAAGGAAAAATCAACAGAAAAGATTGACGGTGCGATTGCGACTATTATGGCATTGGATCGTGCGATAAGATGTGGAAATCAAAATACAGAAAGTGTTTATAATGACAGAGGCTTGTTATTTATTTAGTTTTAGTTTTATGTTATATTTTATATAAAATTAATTTGGAGGAAAGATTATGTCTTTTAATAAACTAATTTCTAAGTATAAAGAAAATGTCGGAGAAATTAAAGATTTTGATGAATTATTGAAAATAGAAGAGTATAACCCATGGACTTCAGAAAAAGTGAAAGACTTGTCTTTGAAGTTCATAGATGACCTAGAAAATGATTATCGAGACTTTTCATGGTTAAATATATAGGAAGGATTGTGTGAATTAGAGTCTAATCAATATAAAAATCTTCACTATGGTATACCAAATCATGTTCGAGGTAATATTGATATAGTAACATTATTTTTATGTTTAGTAAATCCAAATATTCCACTAAAGGATAAAAAAAGAGAGGTAGGTGCATATTCCTATTTTAATGAAGCAAAAGAAATTAATAGTGAAGATAGTTCGTTAAATATTCTTGGAGAAAAAGAAGAATATTTAAAAAAATATATAAAAGATCATATTATAAATATCGAAACCGAAAGTAGCATTCTATATCAAGAATTAGAAAAGATAAAGAGTACTTGTTCAAAAGAAGACGCATATTACTTATCACATTATTTTTCGCATGTTTGTTTTAATTACTTAGAGAAAAAGCAAATACCTGTACAAAAATTTATAAGTAATTTGAATGATGAAGAGTGGGAAAAGTTAAAGGATATGTCTAAGTTAATTGTTAATCTTGAAGCTTTTCCTTTTAGAAGTAAGAATCCAGGTTTTACGAAAAGTAAGAAATCTAGTTTTACAAATCATATCGTTTCATCAAATACAAAGGTTGGTATGTTAAGTGCAAGGATAATTATTTGGCGTATTGTCAAATATTTAGAGAAGAAAGATAAGGAAGAAGGAAAAGGAGAAGTAAAACCTATATTTATTTTTAGAAGATTTAATACTGCATGGCTACCTTCTATTCGAAATGTTTTATTATTATATTTGAAATTCAACAAAAATGAATGTGATGAATTAATAAAAAAATTTCATCAAGAATTTTTCTTAACTATTAGCGAACAAGAGTATGATAGACAAAGTGGTTTTGTTGGGAAATATATATGTAAGAATAACGATAAACTAACTGACAAAGAATTTGAAAAGATTTTCAACGAAACTTTAAGTAAAAAGTAGTATAATATCATAAGGTCAGCATTAAGCATCTCATTAGAGGTGCTTTTTTAGTATTCAAATTTAGGAGGTATGTATGAATTATTTTATGAAATTATTTAAATCTAGAGATAATCCTAAAAATAGATTAAATGGAAGTTCCTATAGTTTTTTTATGGGTGGAAGTTCTAGTGGAAATAGAGTAACAGAAAGAAGTGCCATGCAGATGACAGCTGTATATTCATGTGTGAGAATATTATCAGAAACCCTCGCTAGTTTACCACTGCATATATACGAAATAACAGATTTAGGAAGTAAAAAAGCAACCAACCACTATTTATATAACTTACTCCATAACGAACCTAACAATGAGATGACAAGTTTTATATTTAGAGAAACATTAATGACACATT